>JACPKS010000031.1 GCA_016186905.1 Deltaproteobacteria bacterium | reverse complement strand
TCGAACGCCACGAGCATCGCGCCCATCGCGAGCGCGGGCAGCTGCATCAATGGAAGAAAGCCCACGAAAAACGCGATGGCGCCGCCGAAAAGCAAAATCAGCGTGCGCTTGGCCTCAAGGCGAATCACTCCCATGAATCCGGCGGCGGCATGCGGTTCGGCGGCCTCGGACAGGCCGAGCCGCCGCCTGTAAACCCTTCCCGTCATGGCGCTTAAGTAATCGTTAAAGGGAGCCGCGATGATTCCGCTTACCAGCGTGAACGAAAGCGCGGAAACGAGAATCAGCAGCAACCAGGCGAGGAATTTCAGGCCCACGCGTCCAAGGGGAGCGACCCAGGCAGCCCACGCGGGAAGATTCGAGCTCCACTGCGCGGTCCAGGACTGGATCAACCCCTCAAGAAAGGCCGAACCGTACCGGAAAAACAGGATGTAGAGCCCGATATTGATCGCCAGCGGAATCACCACGAGCGCCGCCAGAGAAGGGGTCTTTAAAATCAGCGCCGCCGCTTGAAGCGGGGCTTTGAAGCCGGCGGCGAAACCCCCCGTAATTCCCGAAAAAATCCGTTTCACCAAAGCCTACCTTCGTGCTATATGCACCGCATCAATACGGTTTTGGGGAAAGGGCCAGATCATGTTGCGATTGACCATGTTTGCTCGCATCGTCGGCATTCTTTTATTCTGCCTGATCGGCGTGGTTTTGTCACAGGCGCTACAGGCAAACGCGTCAGGCCTGACCGCGCCATCCACTCACAGCCGTTGTGATCGCGCATTTGGAATCGAAAAGCTCACGGCAGATGCGCGCAAACGACTCGACCGCGGCGAGACCGTCATGGCCGTCGAATCGAAAACCGATTCGCCGTTCAACATGATTTACGGAGTGCGCCTCATTCGCGCCGACGCCGAGCTTGCGATGGCGGTGATCTCGGCGTTCGCCGAGCAGAAGAACCACATCTCGACGATCATCGAATCCACGGTCGAAGCGCGCAACGGAAATTTCGCGCGCGTACGCTTCGAAATTTATGTCGATCATCCTCTCATCCCTAATACGCGTTTCACGTCGAACGTATATACTGCAAAGGAAGGCGCGGGATATCTGCAGTATTGGAGCCTGGCCGAATCCGAAGGGATCAGCCGGCTCGCGTTCGCGGATGGCTATGCGCGGATACTTCCCAGCGGGAACGATGCGCTTCTCGTATACTGCAGCTATAACGTACCCGCGATCGAGACCTACGTGGCCGCCGCGAACGCAATGTCGTCGCGCTCGCTTGAAAAATCCATCACGGAAATGGGGGAGTGGGCCGAATCCGTGTCGCGCGATTCCGAGGCAGCCGAGTCGTATCTGCGCGCCTTCCGGCGGATGATCGAGAGTACGCCTTAAAAAGGGGCTCACCCTGGATCGTAATAGACGATTGTCACGCCCGCACCCGCTCGACCGTTACGCCCGCACCCGCTCGACGTTGATCACGAATTTCTTCGCTTCAAGCGCGCTGATGACCTTGCTCAGCTGATCGAGGCCGCTCACCTCGATCTCGAAATTGCAGATGGCCTTGCGGTCTTTGGTCGTGCGGATGTCGGCTTTGGAAATGTTCACGGCGCATCCGGCGATCGACTGCGACATGTCCGCGAGAATGCCGGGCATGTCATGCGATAAAACCTTGATGCGCACGTGGCGCTTGACCGGCGATCGCAAGTTCCAGCGCACATCCACTCGCCGCTCGTTCTCGAAGTCGAGCGCTTTCTGGCAGTTCACCGTGTGCACGGTGATGCCGCGCCCGCGCGTGACGAAACCCACGATGTTGTCGCCCGGAATCGGGTTGCAGCAACGTCCGAAGCGGATGAGGATGTTGTCGATGTTGTCGACCGTGATCGCGTTCCTTCCCTCGATCTTATTCCTGGCGGATTCGAAAACCTTGTTGAGAAAGGACGGCTCTTTTTCCTCCCCAGGCTCGACTTTTTTCGCGAGCACGTCCGGCTGCAGCACGGCAAGCGCTACGACGGCCGGCTGAAGCCTTCCGTATCCGACGTAGATGAAGAGATCTTCGGGCGTCTTGAACGCGCGCTTCTTCAGGAATTCCTCGAAAAGCGGCGTCTTCTGCACGGCGGCAATCTTCTGCCCGTAGGCCTTGAATTCCTTCTCGATGATCTCGCGGCCGAGCTGTGTTGCGCGCACGCGCTCCTGCGTCTTGATGTACGCCCGGATGCGCGACTTGGCTTTGCTGGTCTTGACGAGTTTCAGCCAGTCTTTGTTCGGCGTCTGCGTCGGCGAGGTGAGGATCTCAAGCGTGTCGCCGGATTTCAGGCGGTACTTGAGCGGCACGATCTTGCCGTTGACCTTGGCGCCCACGCAGTGGTTGCCGACGTCGCTGTGAATCGCGTACGCGAAATCGAGCGGTGTTGCCCCGTGTGGAAACTCCATGACGTCGCCCTTGGGAGTGAAAACGTAGACGTCCTCGGCGAAAAGATCGATCTTCACCGTCTCGAGAAATTCGTTCGGATCCTTCAGGTCTTTGTGCCACTCGAGCAGACGGTTGACCCACTGGACGTCGCGTGAATTGCCGTCGAGCTTGCCTTCCTTGTAAATCCAGTGCGCGGCGATGCCGTGCTCGGCGACGTCGTTCATGTCATGCGTGCGGATCTGGATCTCGATGCGCTCGCCCTGCGGTCCGATGACCGTGGTGTGGAGCGACTGGTACTGGTTGGCCTTCGGGATCGCGATGTAGTCCTTGAAGCGGCCCTGTACTGGCTTGTATGTGGCGTGGATCACGCCGAGCGCCTTGTAGCATTCCGTGATGTTGTCGAGCAGGATGCGGAACGCGATCACGTCGTGGAGCTGATCGTACTCGATTTTACGGCGCTCCATTTTCTTGTAAATCGAGTAGAAGTGCTTTGAGCGCCCGATGACCGAGCCGTTCAGATCGTACTCTTTCAGCTTCTCCTGGATCATCGTCGTGACTTCTTCGATGTATTTCTCGCGTTCGCGCCTGGATTTGGAGACCTTGGCCGCAAGCTTGTAATAGATATCGGGGTGCAGATAGCGCAGGCAGTGGTCTTCGAGCTCCGTCTTTAACGACGAGATGCCGAGCCGGTTGGCGATCGGCGCGTAAATATCGAGCGTTTCCTGAGCGATGAGCTTCTGCTTGTACGGAAGCAGGTGTTCGAGCGTGCGCATGTTGTGCAGGCGGTCGGCGAGTTTCACGAGAATCACGCGGATGTCTTTGGCCATCGCGATGATCATCTTGCGGAAATTTTCGGCCTGTTTCTCCTCGCTCGTCTTGAAGGTGATCTTCGAAAGTTTCGTGACGCCGTCGACCAGACCCGCCACCGTGGGGCCGAAGTTGTTCTCGATGTCTTCGAGCGTGGCGTGAGTGTCTTCGACCGTGTCGTGGAGAATGGCGGTCGCGATGCTGGGAATGTCGAGCCGAAGTTCCGTGAGAATCATCGCGACGAGCCGCGGATGCACCATGTACGGTTCGCCGGAATGCCGTCTCTGGCTTCCGTGGACGCGTTCAGCGAACTCATCGGCGCCGCGAAGAATCCGCAGGCCGTCCGCGGGCGCTTCGGGATAATAAGAGAGCACGGCGTTGCAGATTTCGTCGATGGTGACGGCTTTCACAGGCAGCCATCCTGTTTTAAGACGGCCTCAAGCTCGGCGAACGCGTCTTCGAGCTTGACGTTGCGGATGCGGTGATCGAAGCGCGGTGAAGCGGCCATTTCCTTGCGCGCGGTTTCGAGCCGGAACTCGATGGCCTCCGCCGTTTCGGTCTTGCGGCCGCGCAGGCGGCTTTCGAGCTCTTCCATCGAAGGCGGCAGGATGAAGACCGTGACGCAGTTTTTGCCGTACGCGTGCTTAAGCTGGTCGGCGCCCTGCACGTCGATGTCGAAAAGCACGTTTTTTCCGCGCGCGAGGATATCCTCGACGAACTTCCGCGAAGTTCCGTACCAGTATTTCCCAAAGACATGCGCGCATTCGAGAAACCCGTTCTCGGCCGCCATTTTTCGGAACTCCGGCTCGGCCACGAAAAAATAATGCACGCCGTGTTTCTCGGCTCCGCGGGGCGTGCGGGTCGTGTACGAGATCGAGAGCTCGAAGCGATCGTGATGTTTCCGCAGAAGCAATCCCGCGATCGTGCTCTTTCCCGCGCCGGAAGGGGCCGAGAGAACGACGAGCTTTCCGCGCGAGGATTTTTCTTGGCGGCTCTGCGGGTTGCTCGCCTTGCGGCTCTGCGGGTTGCTCGCCTTGCGGCTCGACGGACTGGCTTTTCGGCTATTCGACATTGGCAAGCTGTTCCCGAAGACGTTCGAGCACGGCCTTGATCCCGACCACGTGATTCGAAACCGCAGTGCTTTGCGCCTTGTTGCCAAGGGTATTGATCTCGCGCAGAAGCTCCTGGTGCACGAATTCGAGTTGCCGCCCGACGGCGTCGGATTTCTCGAGCAGCTCGCGGAAGCGGGCGAGGTGCGCATTGAAGCGCACACGCTCCTCCTCGAAGTCGCGGCGATCGAGCCAAAAAGCCATCTCCTCGCGGAGCCGGCTTCCGAATTCCGCCGCGAGAGCGGGGGAGGCCTGCGTTCCGTCGCCGGACATGCCCTGCGCGATGAGCTGGAGCGATCTTTTCGCGCGATCGACGAGCGTCAGCCGTGTCTTCTCTTTTTCCGAAGCCTCGAGCGCGCCGATCGCTTGCATCGCGGCGTCGATCTCGGAAAGCAACTTTTCGAGATGTATTCGGATGGCGGCGCCTTCGCGTTGACGGTCAGCTTTAAGACCCGCAAACGCCACCGCCACAAGTTCGTCCACGATCTTTTTCTCGGGAACGGACGTGAGCGACGCTTCGGTGCCATCCGACGCGATCACGCCCGGAAGCCGCAGAAGCGTATCGATGGTTGGAAGCTCCGGCTGCATCCCCGCGGGCGATTCAATTTTCAGAATATCGTGCAGGTCGAGCAGGCTCTTCCAATGCTTCTGCGCGAGAACGGCGTTCACGGCGACCGGCGCGCCGCTCAAATCGGCGCCGGCGTTCTCGAAGCCGACGCTTACCTCGATCGCGCCGCGCTTGAAGCTTCGGCCTGCAGCTTTGCGGATCGCGAGGTCGAGCGCAGGGGAATCGCTTCTCGGAAGACGCACCTTCACGTCGAGGAACCGGTGATTGAGCGACCGCGCCCTGCACACCAGCACGGCAGGCTCGTGGTTCGCCCGCGAAACCGGCAAGCGAGACTCGGCGTAGCCGGTCATCGATTCGATGCCGGCGCTCATGAGGGCCTCGGCTTGCTCTTGCGGCGCTCCGGTGAAGCTGTATCGTCCGGTCCGGCCGAAGTAAGCCCATCCATCGACCTGAATTTTTCGCGACGCGAGCTCTGAAGATCGTCCGGTGAGCGCTTCACGAGATCCGCGACGTGGAAATTCAAGCGGCTCTTCAAGGTTTCCGCAGCGCTCTTCCAGTCGCGTTGGGCGCCGCCTTTGGGCTCAGGCACGATCTCGTCGATCACGGCAAGCGGTTTCAAGTCCTCAGGGGTCATTTTCATGATCCGTGCTGCTTTCTCGTTCATCGAGCTGTCGGACCACAAAATCGACGCGCACGACTCCGGCGAAATCACCGAATACGTCGAGTACTCCTGCATGAGCACGCGGTCGGCGACACCGATGGCGAGCGCGCCGCCGCTTCCGCCTTCGCCGATCACGCACGCGACGACGGGCGTGCGGAGCGCGAACATCTCCATGATGCAACGGGCGATCGCTTCGGATTGGCCGCGCTCCTCGGCGTCCAGTCCCGGGTACGCGCCCGGCGTATCGATGAACGTCACGATGGGAAGCCCGAACTGCGACGCGAGCCGCATCACCCGGAGCGCCTTGCGATAGCCTTCGGGGCGGGCCATTCCGAAGTTGCGTTCGATCTTCTGCTTGGTATTGCGGCCTTTCTGCTGCGCGACCACCGCGACCGGAATCTCGCCGAGCTTCGCGAGACCCGTGACGATCGACGGATCGTCGCCGAAGAGGCGATCGCCGTGCAGCTCGGTGAATTCCTCGAAAATAAGGCCGATGTAATCGAGCGCATAGGGGCGGTTGGGATGGCGGGAAAGCTGAACCCTTTGCCAAGGGGTGAGCTTCGAGTACAGGTCGTCGATCAGCGCGTTGAGTTTGGCCTCAAGCACCCGGATTTCGGAGCTGAAATCGACACTCTCGGACCTCGAGAGCTCGCGCAGATCCTCAAGCTTTTTTTCCAGCAGGATGATCGGTTTTTCGAAGTCGAAAAATGCTTCCATCGAGAACCCTCAGGTTAGCAAAGCGCGCCAAACTTTCCAAGTGTTGTGGTATACTCGGAATGTGGCGGAAACTCCGACGAAGGCACCTCCGGAAAAGTCAGCCGCGGCGGCCGCAGGGGGCATTGACGGCGCGCCAAAGGACGGCTCCGCCCCCGGAAAAGCCGCGGCCGCGGCGCAAGCGGCGAAAGAAAAGCTGCGGAAAAGCCTTGGACACGTCAAGGGCGTCTTCGGCAGCGTTTCCGGGCGTTTTTCCTCGTCTCTTGCGGCGATCGCAAGGCTTCCGATCCAGCTCTTGAAGGTTCTCTTCAACTCGCTCGTCAATTTGTTCATTCGTGGCGACCTCATGACGAAGTTTCTCGTGCTGGGTTTCGCCGCCGGAATCGCGCTCGTGCTTTTCACCTCAAGCGAGATCTACACCCGCTACTTTAAACGGACCGACACCGGCGACGTCGCAGGCGGCCACGGCGGCAAGAAGGCGGAAATCGCCGCGGACTTCGACGTATTCCTGAAGGCACGCCAGAGCCGGCTTCAGGCCATCGAAAATCTCGTTTTTCTGGAAGGCTTCTCGGCCGACCTTCCTGCCGGAAAGGGCGAGGTGAAGGTCTTCGAGGTCGAGGTTTTCGTCGAATGCGACAGGCCTGAGACGGCAGCGTGGGTGAAGGCGCATATTTCGCAGACCAAAGAAACGGTCAGCACCGTCTTGCAGTCGAAAACCTATGAGCAGATCATCACCAAAGAAGGTAAAGACCGGCTTAAAGGCGAGATCGTGACGTCGCTCAACGCACTCATCCATAAATCGTTTGAAGGCAAGGTGAAACGCGCCTACTTCTCGCACCTCATCATGGGGACTTAGCGCCCTATGCCTTCATGAAACTCGCGACATGAAATCCCCGCCGAAAAAATCCCCCACGGGCGCGGCCGAGTTCCTGGGCGGTGCGGGCCGCGCGCAGGACGTGGCAAGCATCCGCCTTCCGAACATCAGGCGCGTGGCGTTCGCCGGGCGTTCCAACGTGGGGAAATCCTCGCTTTTAAACGCCCTGGCCGGAGCGAAAGTCGCGCGCGTAAGCCGCGAACCCGGCAAAACGCGCGAGCTGAATTTCTTCCGGTGGAAGAAGTGGATCCTCGTCGATCTGCCCGGCTACGGTTTCGCGAAGGTATCCCACGGCGCGCGCAGCCAGTGGGGGAGGGAGATCACCGCGTGGCTGAAATCCGACGGAAATCTCGGCCTCGTCGTGTCGCTCGTCGACGGCCGCCACGGCTTTCAGCCGCTCGATCTCGAACTTCTCGCGTTCCTGCGCGGCGAGGGCATTCCGTGCCTCGTGGCGTTCACCAAGATGGACAAATGGAAATCGGCCAATCAGCGCCGCGAGGCCGAACGAAAGCTTTCTTCCGAATGCGCCGCGCGCGCCGTCACCGATTTCGTTTTCGTTTCGTCGACGGCAAAAGGCGGCGTGGCCCCCCTGGCTTCGGCGCTTCACAAACTCAAGAGGCCTGAGTGAACAAAAGCTTCGCCTCCGCGTTTTCGCTTTACAACTATTGCCGCTGGCTGCGGCGCCGGTACGGTCAGATCCTTTTCTGGAGTCTCATCGCCGCGATCGCGGGCGGGTATTACTCAGTCAAACTTTTCAAAAACCTGCGCACCGACATCGAGGAACTGCTGCCCGCCACGGCGCCTAGCGTGCTCGACCTCAAGGCGGCAGCCCACCGCATGGGCGCGCTCAATCACCTTTCGATCGTCGTCGAGAGCGCCGACACGCGCGCGAGTCTTCGCTTCGTCAAAGACCTCTCCGCCCGCATGCGGGCGCTGCCCAAAACGTTCGTCGACCGCGTCGAAGACAACATCCGAAACGAACAGGCCTTCTTCGAGAAGCACAGACGGCTCTACATGGATCTGCAGGACTGGGAAGACCTCGAGGCGTACGTCAAGGCGCGCTTTCGCTACGAGCGGCGGATCAAATACGCGCACTCGCTGCTCGGGCCCGCCGAGACCGCCGTGAAGCCCATGTTCGATATCGAAGCGTTGAAGAAAAAATACGCGGACCGTTCGGCGGGCTCCGGCCGCTTTCCGGACGGATATTTCGTTTCCCGCGACGGCCGCACGCGGGTCGTGCTTACCCGCATGCCGGGGAAGGTGACCGACGTCAAGAGCAACCAAAGCCTGTCGCGCATCGCCCATGAAACGGTCGCAGCGCTCAATCCGAAATCGTACGCCCCGGACATGGTCGTGGGCTTCGGAGGCGACGTGCAGAACGTCGTCGAAGAGCACCACGGCCTCATCGAGGACTTGCTGCTTTCGTCGATGATCGTCACCGGTCTCGTCACGCTCTCGCTGCTCGTTTTTTTTCGCTCGATTCTCGGAACCGCAGCACTCATACTCTCGCTGTTCGCCGGGACGGCCTGGACTTTCGGTCTCAGTTACTGGCTCGTCGGGTACTTGAACGCGAACACCGCGTTCATGGGCTCGATCGTCCTGGGCAACGGAATCAACTTCGGTATCATCATGCTCGCCCGCTACATGGAAGAGCGCCGCAAGGAACGAAACCGCTCGAGGGCTTTGGCGCGCTCGATCGGCTACACTTCGCAGGCGACCTGGATGGCGGCGGGCGCGGCGGGGCTATCCTATCTTTCGCTCATCCTCACCGATTTCCGCGGCTTCAATCAGTTCGGGATCATCGGCGGGGTGGGGATGACGCTCTGCTGGATTTCCTCGTTCACCACGCTCCCGGCGCTCCTGGTTTTTCTGGAACGTAAAAAACTTCTCAAGGATCGCTCAGCGGGATCCAAGCCGTTCGGCGCCAGGCTGGTCGCCGGTGCCGTTGACCGGTTCTACAAACCGGTATTTTTCCTCGCGATCGCCTCGGTTTTTGTGTCGATTTTCTACACCAGCCGCCTCTCGAAGAGCACGATCGAGAATGACCTGACCAAACTTCGAAACAAGGAGTCGCTTTTGCGCGGCGCGGGTTACTGGGGCGGCAAAGTCGACGCGGTCTTCGAATCGTATCTTACTCCGACTTTGGTCATGACGGCCGATCCGCGGGATACGCCGAAAGTCGCCGAGGCGCTGCGCGAGGTCCAGCGCCGCGAGGGCGACAAAACGCCGATCGCCGAGATCAAAACAGTCGAGGACCTGTTGCCCAAGGATCAAACCCGGAAAATCCGCGTCATGGAACGGATCAAGGGATTTCTTCCTCCGCGGGTCGTGAAGAATCTTTCTCCAGAGGATCGCAAGCTCGTCCAAGAGCTGATCCCCGAAACTCTTCCCGAACCTCTGAAGCCCGAGGGCCTGCCCGAGCTTCTGCTCATGCCGTTTCGAGAGCTTGACGGCACGATCGGCCGCATCACGCACGTCTACCCGAAATTCTCGAAGGGCGAGTTTTGGAACGGCGACGAGGTCATCCGTTTCACCCAGCGCATCCGCCAAGGCGTGGCCGAATCCGCCACGAGCGCGCTCGTGGCGGGGCAGGGGCCCGTTTCGTCCGACATGATCGCCGCGATCAAGAATGACGGTCCGAAAGCGACCCTTTTCGCGTTTTTGTGCGTCGTCGCGCTCGTGTTCCTGATTTTTCCGCAGTGGAAGCAGTCCCGCGCGGTGCTTCTCGCCCTGCTGCTCGGGGTGATGTGGCTACTGGGCTTGATGGGCGCGTTCAATCTCAAGATCAACTTCCTGAACTTCATCGCGCTTCCGATCACGTTCGGGATCGGCGTCGATTACGGCGTGAACATTTTCAGCCGCTACCGCTCCGACCGCGCGCGGTCGATCATGGCGGCCATCGAACACAGCGGCGGAGCCGTGTCTCTTTGCTCGCTCACGACGATCATCGGGTTCGGGTCGCTCATGCTCGCGAGCAACCAGGCGTTCGTGAGCTTCGGCATCCTTGCCACGCTCGGTGAAGTGACCTGCCTCACCGCCGCCGTAGTCGCGCTTCCGGCGGCACTGAAGTACTTTCAAAGCCGGGTTTCGCGCCCCGGAAGCCCGCGTACCGTTCGGCATGGCGATTTGCGGTCGTTGCGGTTCTGAGCTTTTCATCCGATGTAGAGAGACAGCGCTGTCGCGACGGTGGTGATGGTCATGGTGATCGTCAGAGTTTTCATGGTGCCCCCCTTCATGTTGATGCTGCGCATCTTGCGCTACCCTGCCCGGTCATCCGTGACCGGCGCGTACATGTCAGGGGATACCGCAAGGGGTGTGCCAGAACACGCGAGCAATACACGCGAGCGCAAGCGAGCGAAGCGTACAACATCCAGAAACCCGCTACCAGTGGGCCATTTCGGGCCTTGACCCGATACTCAATATATTGAATATCCTTCTCCTCGCACTCGAAATCAGAGTTCATCCGCCGTCTCCAACTTGAAACCACCGGTGCGCTTTGGCTGTGGATAAACGTGAAGCCAAGTGCCGGTTCGGCACCTACCTCGAACGCCGTTTGCGCGACGGGATTCCGACCTAAAAGTTCGCCGAACTCGATTGAAGGGAGTTGATGCGAATTTTATGGCGAAGAAGCTGGTCACATTCGAATATTCCCAAGACGTCTGCCGAATCAAGTTGCCAAAGCGGCGCGTGAATCGTATTTCACCCGCATGGCAAGGCAGCTCACCCTGAATATCCGCATAAACCAGTGGGGCGGTCGACGCCAAGGGGCTGGAAGGCGAAACCGTTCCGGCACCGTGAACCACATGAAAAGAGCGGAAGTCACGGCGAAGACGCCGCTGCATCTCACGATGCGACTCAAAGAAAAACTTCCGACGCTACGGAGGAAATTCCTGCTCAAGGAATTCCAAAAATGCGTTCACGGGGCGAAGGCGCACGGCCTATCCGTGATCCACTTCTCGATTCAGTACAACCACGTCCACTTGATCGCAGAAACCCGCGACAACAAGGCGCTCGCTCTGGGAATGCGAAGCCTTGCGAGCCGATTCGGAAAAATCATCCGATCGTATTCGCACCAAACTGGATTTGGATCCAAGGGAGGGTCCGTCTTCAAAGGGAGGTACCATCTCCACGCCTTGCGCACGCCGCTTGAGACAAGAAACGCTTTGCGGTACGTCCTGCTGAATTTTTCCAAGCATGAAAAACTCGTCGAACACGTCGACGAATATTCAAGCGCACGATTTTTCAGGAACTGGACAATGCTGCTTGGGAAAAAGTTCAAAGGCCCGATTCGAACCGACGCACATTTCTATTCCGTTCGAGCAACCGCCCGCGACGCCGAAGAGTGGGGACTGAGTCACCCGCGATCCTGGCTTGCGAGCCGGGGCTGGATGCGGGCGGCGGCGTAAAGCCACGCCCGAAGCCATGCAACGGAACGCGCGTTAAGGCTAAAGGTATCGATAGATGGGATGAGCGGGAAACATTACCAAGTCAGGCAGACCCTCGGACATGACAGCCAAATCATAAAATTGTTAAAAGCAGACGTCAGAAAAGCCGAACAGTAGGGGTCATGCACCGCCGGCCCGTTGACCTAAAATGCCGCATTGCACTATCGCTCCTTGTGGCGTTGTTCGTTCGCATCCCTTTTGCCACGGCAAAAGACCCCTCCGACAAATTCACGGTTTGCACGATCACGATCAACTCGGATAACGAGGCCAAGCTTTTCAAGAGCAAGCTCAAGCCGCCGTCGCGCTTTGAGTTCGTTGAGATCGTGCCGGGCCGGGCTGACGACAAGGCTGCGCCGGAAAAAACTGCCGACAGCGAAAACTGGTTTAAGAACGCTTGCGCTCAGCTCAAGGAGCGGAAGAAGTCATGCGACATGGTGATTCTCTCGGGACATTTCGGGGGCGCGTTTTTCGGAAGCTCGGGCCAACGTCTCACTCTTGAAACGCTCGAACAGATGGGCTGTAACTCCGCGTGCCCCGGAATCATGAATTCTCCCAAAGAGGTCTTTCTCTTTGGCTGTAACACGCTTGCCGGGAAAGGCGCTAACACGCGAACACCCGAGCAGTACCGCGCGGTGCTGAGAGCGGAAGTCAACGAAAACGGCGATCGCGTATTCACCGACGCGCAGGTTGAGGAGGTCGTCGTATTTCGCTATGGCGACTTTGGCGAGTCCAATCGCGAAAGGATGAGCAGGGCTTTTAGCGGGGTTCCGCATCTTTATGGATTTGATTCGGTAGCACCCAGCGGGAAGAACGCCGAAGAGTCGCTGATGCGGTACCTAAAATCGGTCCCGGACTATGCCGCGCATTTGGAGCAGGTCGAGCTTGAACGCGCGACGAAAGGCATGATCGGGGCACTGGATCAGGTACACCAGATGAACGGCTTTCACCCGCCCAAGCCCAACCCCGAGATCGCTACGGCTTTCAAAAGCACGAACTTCGCTCAGTGCTCGGGGAACTTTACGGAAGATACGGCTGGATACTGCGGCGTCTTCGATGAAAACAGGCCGCTTTCAGCGAGGCTGTCACTGCTTCGAGGTTTGCTTGCCGGACCCGGTGGGACGAAGTATCTCGGCGTCGCGAAGCAGTTCTTTGAGCGCTACCCGCCTGAAAAATACGACGCTCAGGCGAAATCCGAGTTTGACCTCATCGGAGCGAACCCGGTGGTTAAGAAGCGATTCGCGACAACCCTTGCGGCGCTTGAAAAAATGCCGGCGTTCGCGCTCGATCTCAATGAGCTCGGAGAAAAGCTTTCTTGGGTCAGTCACGAAGATGCGCAAAGCAGAAAAAAAACGATTTTAGCTCAGCTTCTGAACCAGGGAACGATCGAAGCCAAAGATCTCGTGTGCAGCAGGCAGGGCTGGCCAGAAATTCCGGCCGCTGAAATCAATCCAGCCGCGTTTACCAACCCGTATTCGCTGGAAGCGATGACCTGCATCCCGAAATCCAACGATCCAGAAGCCGCGCGAAAATTTGCCATCGCACTCACCGCGAACGACAAGGACGCGCGCCGCCTGGGGGCTTGGCTCTTGGGCGAGAGCAGTGGGCCAAAATCCGGGATGAGTCCAGAGATCGAGAAAAAACTCGCGGCTCAACTGAACGATCCCGATATCGACGCCAAGCAAATGGCAGCGTGGGCGCTGCATCGGAGCGCTCCCCAAGATCCAGCCGTGCAACAAGCTCTAGCGGAACGGCTGGATGATCCGCATGAAGATGCGAGCGTCCGCAGAGATGCCGCGATGGCATTTTTTCAGATCAAGGCTAAGGGCGGCGAGTTTCCGTCTTCAGTGCGCGAATCCCTTGAAAAGGCCGCGAAGGGCGGCGACTCCATCGTCGCTCGGATTGCGACTCGTGCCCTTACCGCTCACGGGACGGGAAGCGCGGAGCCCACCGCGGAAAAGGATTTCTTGAAGAGTGCGGTCGTGAGCCATGCGGGAGTCGAATTCGAGCCGGTTAAAAATCCAAAAACCGGCGAGAGCGGCTGGCGGGATACCGTCACCGGCAAAGTCTGGTACGAGTCTAAGAACACGCCTTCGGGTCAGTACGGTGCCGAGATGGATTGCAGTGAAAAGCCTGGCCAAGAACTGCCCTCGAAAGCCGATCTTGTCTTGGCCGAGCAGCACGGGATTCGGGATGTGCTCAAAAATATGAACGATCACTGGTTTTGGTCTTCGTCGCTCGGTCCAGACGGTACCCGCGACGCCTACGTCTTCGTTGGTTATGATGGTGGTATCGGCTACGACGACCGCAACGACGGCCGTTATTCGGTCCGCTGCGTGGGCCGCTGAGCGTGGGGATTTTCAAATTTTATGATTCGATCATTGGCGGGCGCAATCGCGCCCGCACCCGTATTTGAAAGGCGCGCGCGTTTCTCCCGCCGCATGGCCGATCGGCCAAAAAATAGATACTTACGTTTAAACGTAAGTTGTGATATCCTCGCTTCTGGATGCAACGGGAGTATTTGCTTAGACTTATCGTGAATGGCAGGACGCTAAATCGGGTGCTCATTGATTCGCATTACGAGATCAGGCACTCGGATACGGTCAACGATGCCCTGATTCTTGAACTGGTGAAAAAGCTCAATGGCGGAACGTTCGAGCACGAAAAGGTAACGCTGGCCGGATGGGAAATTTACGCGAATGATCCTTGGTATCTCGATGGAAAGCCCTACCGGATCGTCTGGTGCTTGCACCCGGAAGAAACCTGCCTGGGCGTGATTAATGTATTCAGGAGGCCGGATGGCAAAATTTCCAAGTGAACGAGAGCTTAAATTGATTAGAAAGCAGATGGCGAAGGTGAAGGGGGCGCGTGGGCTGGCTCCGGATGCGACGGCGCTTGACCGTGGGAAGTATGAGGTCTGCGAACGGATTCTCGTTTACATGAAGAAAAAGAAAATGAGCCAGCGCGAATTAGCCAGAGCGCTTGACACTTCCGAGACGCGGGTAAGCGAGATCGTCCACTACCGGATTGATAAGTTCACGCTCGACCGACTCATGGGCTATCTCCAGATCGTTAAGCCCATGATCAGTTTTCACGTGGCGTGATTAAAGTGGCGCCGTTTGGCGACCTCATAGATAAACGTGTGATCTGCGCGCGGATAAGCTAAAAAATATTGAACGGCCGGAAGTAGCCAGGCGTTCTTTGTTTCGCCTTCGCCACCATCGTCTTCACAGACCGCGAAGCTTATTTTGCGATCAGGAGAAGAAAAATCTGATGAATCATGGTCGAAAAAGAACCGAGTGGTCAGCCCCGACGCGATCCCATCACTCGCAGAAGGCTCAGAAACAAGTTGATAAAGTTCAGGTACATCATGAGCGCGCCGAAAATCGCGCCTTTTTCGGCTTCGCCGCCGCGGGCACCGTCGCCGGCCGATTGGTACGCCATCATGCGAATCTTCTGGGAGTCATAAGCCGTCAAACCCGCGAAGATCAGCACGCCGGCAAGTCCCAAGCCGAAATTGAGCGACTGGCTGCCGACGAACATGTTCACCAACCCAAGCAGGATCAAGCCCCAAAGGCCCATCCCGACGAACGTACCGAGCGCGGTGAGGTCTTTTTTCGTGACCGCGCCGAAAAGTGCTAAGCCCCCGAACATCGCCGCCGCGATAAAAAACACATTCGCGATCGAGCTCATCGTGTAGACCAGAAAAATCGCCGAAAAAACAACCCCGTTCAACGCGGCGTAAAAAACAAAACCCAAGGTCGCCGCAAACGCGGAGAGCCGCCGCGCCGCAGCCGTCAGGGCGATGACCACGGCGAATTCAGCGATGATCGCGCCGTAAAACGCCCAGCGGTTTTGCATCAGCCAGGTCACCGCGGTTTCCGAGGATGCGATCGCGTAGCTGATGAATGCCGTCAAAAGAAGGCCGAGAAACATCCACCCGTACGTGCGGGTCACGAACCGCGACATCGCCATTTGCTGGGCGGGCGAGATCGTCTGAGTCGATTCAAAACCTTCGCTTGGAAATGCCATGGGTGCCTCCTCGCGCAATGAACGCGTTTATCGATTGATTCTCGAAGTCATTCTATACGAAAAAACCAGCCCTCTACAAGCTTTCCAGGAACCGCGCGAACCGGTCGCGCAACGAAGCGGAATCGTCCGAGAAAGCACCGCTATGTCGGGCTTCGTCAAGCTCCCAGAACTCCTTGGGCCCCGTGGCAAGCTCGAAAAGCTTGCGGCCGTTCTTAAATCCCACGACGGGGTCGTGTTTGTCATGGATCACGAGCAACCGCGCCCGCAATTTCGGCACGTAGGGCTCGGACGCATACTGATCCGAAACGAGAAGGCGGCCTAGCGGACTGAAGATCCAGGTGAGCCAAATGCCGGCCATTTTCTCCTGAACCATGTCTTTGTACGAAACAAACGCGGAATCCATCACGACCAGCGTCGTGCGGTCCTGGTGCCGGAAGTCGGCAAACGACCGCATCGCGACAAGACCGCCCAAACTTTGGCCGAAGACGACGAATTTGATTGCCTTGGATTTTTCATGCAGCTCCCACGCCTGGTCGAGCGCGGCCATCCCGTCAAGATACGTGCCGCGCGCGTCGGGTTCCCCTTCGGAGAGTCCGTAGCCGCGATAGTCGAACGCAAACACGTCGTAGCCGTGACGGGTGAGCCACGCCAAAGAAAGATAGTGGCTGCTGATGTTCTGCGCGTTGCCGTGGAACTGGATGATCGTGCCCTTGGGAGCCTTTCCGCCGAGAGCGCTTTTGTCGGCCTTGAGACGCCAGCCGTGGAGCTTCGTTCCGTCGGCGGCGGCGAAGCGGATATCCTCGTGCCGATATCCCGCCCCCTCGGGAGGATAATAGAGCACGCTGTCGGGATAGTAGAAGAGCCTTCCGCAGCCGCTGAAAGATAAAAGTGACATCAATGAAAGTATGGCGACAAAAGCCGCGCGTAACGAATTAATAATAGTGGTTCGCATGAAGTCCGACCTCATAATAACCGTTCGCGCCACTCGACGCACGCGGGATGTATTCCGTCAGAAGGCGCAGATCCCATGCTGGGCCTAAAGCATACGCCTGATCCAACGCGAATTTCACAGCCGCTTTCATGGCCGTGGCGCGATCGAAATTCCTGAAGAGATCGAGTTCCGCGCGCGCGCTTGCGAGCGCCTTAAACGCGCCGCTTGGAGCGAGAAGCGTCGCCGCCACGAGGGCGGGCCCGAGGCGCGAGCCCTTCGGCAGCGCGCGTCCCGCCTCGAAGCTCACGAGCGCGAGACTGTAAAGCAGCGCGCGGTCGCCGAAAAACGAAGCCGCAAGCCCCGGCCCCGCTTCGGTGTTGAACGCGAGACAGGTATCGCACGCGAGATCCTTCATGCGCCCGACTCCCAGGCCGAAACGCCAAGAGATTTTCGGATCAACCGGCTCGTAGGGATGAAGCGAGGTGAGGTCGAGCGCCCGAAAATCGTCGAGGCGCGGCTTTTTGCCGGACACATCATAAACCAGCCGAGTGACGGCGAAATCGATCTGCGAATACGGCTCGTATCCGAGATCGTCGTTCAAAAGATCGTGAAGTCCGGGTCGAAAGACAAAGCCAAGGGTCGCGCCGTGGCCGCGCGAAGCTCCCGCGACAAGACCCACCGACGACGAATAATGCCCGAGATCGGGGCGCGAGCGCCCTTCCAGCGGGGAAAGCGCACGCGGGGTTTCGCGTATTTTCGCGCGCTGAAGGAGGGCGCGCCGAAGCAAAGCCGCGCCCTCTTCGTCGAGGTGAGGGGCATCGCGGAACTTCACGTAGTTGAGGTAAGCGACGAGCGCTTCCAACGTATCGACATCCCGAACTTTTTCGACCGGAACCCGCCCCGAAAGCGTGTCATCGAATTCGCGCCGTCGCTGACGCTCCAGCGCGTGTGCTTTTTGAAGCATTTTTTTTCGAAGGGACGGGCGATACTTCACGCCCGTCACCGCCCCCGGATACGACGCCACGGCCTTGACCGTATCGCCGGGAAGCACGTAGCCGCGGAAACGATTCATCAAATCCCAGTCGGGGTTGGCGACCTCCAAAAGAGAGAGAAGCTGATACGAGCAGTTCTCGTCGGCGAAGTAGTAATCGAATTTCGCCGTCGCGAACATTTCCCAAAGATGGTTGACCATGCGGTCGACCTGATCGGCATCGAGCGCGAGATCATACTCCCAGAGATCGCGACTCTCGGAATTGCTGTATTCGTTTACCTTCAGATAGTACGGCATAACCGCGAAGTAGCCGTAGTAACCGCCGAATATTCCGAGCGCCGCGTATTTGATCGTGGAGTCGGAAGAGGGCACTTCGGCGGCGAAACTCACCCCGTAATCGAGAAAATCACTCTTGCCGTATCCATCTTCGCGCTTGCCGCGGTTGAGACGCAGAAACGTGTGCCCGAACATCGAAGGCGGATTGTTCGGATACGCGCTGGTGAAAACAAGTGTGGCCGTGGCGGCGGCAAGGCCCTTCTTCCACTCGCGAAAATCCGCGCAATCACGTTCCGGCGGCGGGGCAAGACCCGGCGCAACGAGCCCTAGCGACTTCAGGTAACGAAACCGTTCCGGAAACGCGCACCGCGGGATCTGCCGCAAGCGCCCGATCCCGGTGGCGTTCCCGGTTTCGACGCGAGCGAAGGCGGCGATCGTCGCCTTGAGCTCGGCCAGCGGATCGGTTTTTCCGCCGGGCGCGAAAAAAAACGCCGGCTCATCCACGTCGCTTTTGAAACCGCCCAGAAAACGGTGTTTGTAATGGAGAAGCCGGTGCCAGTACTTCGAAGTCGCGACTTCGGACAAACGATCGGCGGACGCAGCAGCCGTCCCGGCATGCGACGGCTGCTCCGCGCCGGCACGCGGAACCGAAAAACAGAAAATGAAAAAAGCCCCGAACCAAAGCGCCACTGGAATCGGCGCGATCAGCCCGGGGCTTTTTCGTTTCATGAACCGAAGAATACTTAGGTCGTGACGTTACCGCAATTGGAAGCGAGCTCGGCGTTGCCGTGAATCGCATGCTTCACGTTTTTCAGCATCGCGTCCGGACCGACTTGGCCGGCGCTGAAGATTTCGGGGTACTTCGACTGCGTCATCCCCGAGAACGCCTTGTACGCGGCGGGTCTGCACCCGAGAACCGCGGCGAAGCCCTGGAGGTATTCGCCCTGGCCCGCGGCCATCTCGACCATGAGCTCGTTGTAGTTGGCCTCGGCGTAGTGGATGTCTTGCTTGTCGTTTTTCACGATCATGTGCCGGCTGCAGCCCGACGTTCCCGAGGTCATTCCGATCGTGTTCGAAAACGTCGCGTTCGTCAGCGACCGCGCGAACGAAGAGACGAGCGAATTCCGTCTGCTGACCTGCCAGCCGAGGCCGCAGCCCGAGCTTTGGTCTTCGGCATACGCGCCCACGGCCGTGAAAGCGACGGCAAAAACGGCGGTAAAAAGACCGCGTACCGCGATGATCAATAATCGTTTCATAGAACCTCCTTGTCGTTAAAACGCTAAACCTAAACCGCGCGGCGCGCCAGAAGAATACGGTGCCGCCCCCTTTTTTGCCGGCGGCAGTTCCATCCGGGGAGCCGAAGGTGAGCGAGCACGAAGCGAGCGAATAAATCAGTTGCGTGGAAAGGGCTGCCGCCGGATAATCGCAAAACAAGTTTTTCAAGAAGGAGAAAACAAGCCATGGTAAAAATCTATCAAAAGGCCCCCGAGTTCACGACCGACGGATACTATGAGGGCAAGATCCAGAAATTTTCGCTTAACGACTGGTCCGGCAAGTGGACCGTACTTTTTTTCTACCCGCTCGACTTCACCTTCGTGTGCCCGACCGAGCTTCAGCAGTTCAGCGAGAAATTCGACGCGTTCAAGCGCCTGAACACGCAGGTCGCAAGTGTCAGCGTCGACAGCCCGTACTCGCACGAAGCGTGGTCGAAAAACGGGCTCAAGGAACAGCGTTTTCCGATGCTCTCCGACCTCAACCACGCGATCAGCACATCATACGGCTGCTATCTCGAAGACAAGGGGCTGGCGCTTCGCGCGACGTACATCATCGACCCGCAGGGGAATCTGCAGTGGTACGAGCAGAATCCGCTCAACGTCGGGCGCGACGCCGACGAAATCCTGCGCGTGCTTTCCGCGCTTCAGACCGGCGAGCTTTGCCAGGCCGGTTGGAAGCCGGGCGAAGACACGCTCTCGAAGAAACTCGGGAAGAAGTAAACGCGTCCGGATGAGACCGCCCGCCGGGATCATCGCCTTAGGCGTTCTCGCTGCGTCTCTTTCGGGGCTGGGCTGCGCGCATTCGCAGAACAAGGACGAGGCACCTCCGTTCACGATGCCGGAGTCCGAACCCAATGCGCGCTCGGTACTGACTGAAGACGAAAAAAGCCAGGCCGCCATCGAGATCGGTCTGCCTGGAAAAACCGAACTCGACGTTCCTGGGAAAATCCGCATCAGCTTGTCTAACGCGCGGGTGCGTCTTGACGGCGCGACGAAGGCCGGCGGCGCTTCGATCACCGTGAAGCTCGCGAAGGGGAAGCCCACGTGCAAGACCAAGCTCGCGGTTTCGCCGACGCGGCTAACACTCGTCGAGGCCTCTGCCACCGACATGGGCGAAAGTGCTGGCGGCAACGGCAAACCTGGCGCCTGCCACTACGAAGTCAAGATCGCCACGCCGGATGCGGGGGAGTTGGAGGTCGATATTCGTCGCGGGAGCCTTGCGGTTTCGAACTGGCCGGAGCCGATCCGCGTGCGGCTGCGCTGGGGCGAGATCGAGTTTGAAGCCATCGGCCCGCTTTCGGTGGATTGCGTGGAATGCTCGATCGACGGAAGCGGCATCGCGGGCAAACTCCGCTATTCGGTCGGGAAGGGGAACATCGGCGTCGAGGGTCTGACCGGTTCGGTCGACGGGTTCACTCATGGCGATACGGTGCTGCGCTGGAAGAAGATGAACCCGGGGTCGCAGGTCTCGGTTACGAGCCTGGTGGGCGACGTGATCCTCGAAATCCCGAAGACGGTTCCCCTGGCGCTCGATCTGCGGGTCCCCAAAGGCGAGATCTACTCGCGGCTCAAACCCAGTGAAGTGGTGGTCAACTCCCAGGAGCTGCGCCGCGGAATTCCCCTTACGGTTGTCGCCGAGTCGGGGAACTTGCGCCTTCTGCACTGACATCCGCGCTTTTACAGGTGTATAAAATATAGACGGTATACCGAGCAAAATCTTTACAGCGCTGTAGACAATCTAAACATTTTAATAATGAAAGTTATTGATATTACTGGCCTTAATTTTTTTACTCTTTGCTCCGCTGTCGCGTCGCATGTACTGGCACTCGTGTTGCTTTACTAATGGGCGTGGCGACGTTCTCTCACCGAGGCGTCAAGTGAGAAAGGAAGTCAAAGATGGCAACAAAAGACAAGTCGGTCGGCGTCGGATTCTCGAACACCAACGTTTATGTCCTCTACAAGAAGGCGCAAGCGGCCGCCGCCGTATCCGGCCAGCCCATCACGCCTCCGCATGCTCCGTCCACGAGCACTCGCGTCCTGCGCCCCGAAGATCTTTCCAAAGTTCAGATCACCAGATTCGAACCCCGCAATATCGCCGCCGCGGCTTCCGCTCCTGAGTTCCAAGCCCGCGAACTCGATCGCGGCGTGCGGAGTCTCGACGATCTCAAGGCGAATTTCAAAAAGCTTCAGGATCTTCACGGCCGCCTGCGTTTCATGCTCGAAGAACTTGAAGCGCTCGTCAGCAAGAAAAAATGAATCCCGTCGCGCGGGCCGCGCGGCGCTTAAACCTTCGGAATGCGGACGGTAAGCCTGCCGTCGGAGTAGGCGCGGGTGAGTTTCGCGAGATCCGGCTTTCCTTGCACGGGAATCGTTTCCGAAAAACTCTGAAACGCGTTCGTCGTGACCTTGCGGCCGTCTTCGGCGACGGCGCGGGTCTCGGCACGGCGGGTTCCGGTGAGATTGAGCATCCCGGTCTGGCCTGTCACGCGGATGCGATCCTGCTCGTGTTCGGGCACTTTGATCTTCAGGACGAATTCCGCGCCGTTGTCTTCGACCTCCGCGCCCAGATCCCGAAGCCTGTAAAACGGATCGCTTGAGCGCGAGGCATGCTCGGAGGCTTTCACGGCAGACGCCATGGCCGCCTCGTTGATCTGTTTTTGCCCGCGCGCCATCTGGCTGTCGAGCTCCCCTTGAATCGCCTTTGCCTGGGCCGAAAGCTGCCGCTCGTGATTTTCTTTCAAGAGCTCCGCCTGGCGCGCGCGATCGGCCTCGAATTTCTGCCTCAACGCCGCGTTCCCGGCGACCGCGTCTTGAATGGTCTTTTGGGTCGAGGCTTCGATGGAGCGCTTCTTGTTCAGCGCCGCCTGACTCGTGATGTGCTCCTGCTGCTTGAAGTCCGTCTCGATCGCGTCGAGCCGCGATTTCGCCATCGTATGCGCGTCGTTGATCGACTTCTCGGCGCCGCGTCCAGCGGCGCGCGTTTGTTCATCGTAGAAATCGCGCGTCTGCGCCACCTGGCGCTGGCCGCGCAGCATTTCCTTCTGAACCGCGCCACGGTTTACGATATTGATCGTATTCACGCCGTCCTCGAAGTCGGCGAGGATCTTGTCGCGCGCGAGTTCCTGCTGGATGCGCAGGTGTTCGAGTTTATCCTGGCCCGAGCGGCGCTCGTGCTCGACCGCGTCATGATAGGTGACGGTCGCCGAATCCCGTTCCGCTTTGAGCAGCCTCAAGTCCTTGTCGCGGTCCTGGATTTCGCGGCTTTTCGCGCGGGCGGCTTCCTCGCGGATGTACGCCGTCTCTTTCTGGCCGCGGTCGCGGAGCTCCTGTGCCTTGCGGTTCTGTTCTTCGGCGAGCTGCTGCGTTTCCGCGGAAAGCTCTTGCGCCTTTGTGCGGTACTTTTCGGATTCGTCCTGGGAAAGGCGGCGCGCGCTCTGGTCGTGGCTTTTTTCGAGGCGATCGCGCTGCTGCTCAAGCTCCTTGCCATAGCGCGACAGCTCGGCCGCTTTGCGTTGGAGCCCGCGGCCGGCTTCCTCGGCGAGCTTCGCCGAATCCTCCTCGAACGACTTCACCTTTTCGGAAGTCGCTTCGCGAATCCCGGCCAATTTGCGCTCGCTTCTCGCCCGGAGATCCTCGGTTTCCTCGGCTTCGCGGCTACGCACGTTTCGCGCTTCCTCAGTGCGGGCCTCGCGAGACGCCTTCACCTGGTCGCGATAACGTTTCTCGATCCCGTCGAGCTCTTCGGCGCGATCCTCCTCGAGGGCCCTTCTGCGGGCCTGATACGCGGCATCTGCTCGGGAGTTATTGACTGAATCCACGGACACGGCTGCTTTCCCTCCGTCGGCCTACTGACTGAATTTCAGGGATTCGAAGATGTTGTTCTCGACGATCGAAAAGTACGTGCGCACCACGCGAACATAAACGTCCGGAGAAAGATTTTCGAGATACGCGCGCTTCGAGACAAGTGTTGGCTGAAGGATCAGGTTTTCGATGTGTTTCTCGATCTGTTCGTTGCCCTCTTTGGCGGGATTGGGTTGGGGAAACTCGTCGAACTCCCTGAAAACCTCTCGGATCACGTCATTGTCGAAGAGGACGTGAAATCCCTTCGCCGACTGCTCGATCAGGTACTCGACCTGTTCCAGCTGCTTCTGATTGACGTAAATCATGTGGAGCTCCTTTCCACGATTTTGCCAAGCCCGTCGAAACTGCATGGCGGGAACTTCAGTCCTTCGAAGACCCCTACTTACAGGATGAGGTATTTCAGCCTTCCAAACAAAGCGCGACGCGTCAAATAAATTTGACTCGCATAGTCATCGGCGTAAAATTAATTATAATAAGCGCCTCAGGGGGAGAGAGGTAAAGTATTTGAAAACATTGCGTTTTTCTGAATATTGCGCCAACTGCCGGAAAAGCTTGGCAAAAGTGGAACGGGTTCTGTTCGTCGAACGGGAACTCGGGCGTTGTTTTTGTGGCGAGGAGTGTATCAACGAATACTTCCAGCCGACCGTCGATTTGATGCGCGAAGAGTTTCTTAAACACCGCTCCACGCACGATATCAGCGACGAGTCGACGAAGCGGCTGATCAGCTATCGCTATCTCACGATTACCGAGCCTGACGAGGTTTGGCTCTCGCGCACCGAAGCCGGCGATCTGCACTTCACGTACATCGGCCACTATCGCGAGAAGAACCGGCAGTTCAGCTATGTCGTGGTTTCGCTGGCGCTCGACGGCGAACCAAGCTTTATTTTTCTGGATTTCGCGACCAAGGACGAAGACCTCGTTGACCATTACCGCCGTGAAGTCGATCTGCGCGTGACGGCCTCGCCCGAGGCCTCGCCCGACGTCAGCGGCATAACGCCCGCGATCGCGAGCGGAGACGCCATGGGAGCGGCGAAAGCCGAGCAGGCCTTAGCGGACGGAGACGGTGCGGGCGAGGAGCAATCACGCGACACTGACGGTTTTTTGAATCTCGAGGAATTGTACCTGGAGCACCGGCGTGCCGACGACATCGCGCTGTCTGACTTCGGGAAATACGAAAACTTCATCGAGCCCTCGATGGATGACCCGGACGAGATCTGGAGCGCGGTGAGCGACGAAGGTGTCGAGTGGTGGACATTCATCGCCAGGTACACCGGCGATGTGCGCGAGTCGTTTTGGATGATCGTGGTCTGCGCTCCGGGCGAAGAGCAGGGGAAGAAAACCCTGGAAATCGCATTTGCGTTTCCCACGATCGACCCAGGGCTCGTGCAGCAGTTCCGCAAGGGCATCAATTCCCTGAATAAGGCGTTCGGTATCGGCTGGGGCTTCGGCCACGCGGCGTGAGCCGCTATACGCCTTCACAACTGTATAATTCCTATACATGTTACCGTCTAAAATCTGACATGCAACTAATTTATACATAATAGTATCAGCTAGTTATAGATACATTCAAAGCGTTGAATTTTACCGCACTTGGCACTGCACTTGCTCTTAAGTCAAGTCAGACGGGGCGTTCTTATAAGCCCCGCAGCTTTGGAGCAAACGATGTTCGGTCGGCAGCACAAAATCATGGCACTTGCGGCAGCTCTCCCGGCGCTGCTCATCGCGGCGGTTCCGGCGCTCACCGCTCGGCGCGATGTCGCGTCGGTTCCGCAGTTCCGCAACTGGGGCCTCGAGAACAAGATCACGAATTCCCACATTCATGCGATCAACGCGTGGAAGATCGAAGAAGGCAGCCGCGACATCGTCGTGGCGGTCGTCGACACCGGCATCGACGCCAATCATCCCGACCTCAGGAACAATCTCTGGCACGACAAGAACGGCATTTACGGCTGGGACTTCGTCGCGGGCAAAGCCAATCCCACCGACGAGCACGGGCATGGCACGCACGTCTCGGGCATCCTCGGCGCGTCGATCAACGCGGCCGCCGGCATCGCGGGTGTCGCGCACAAGGTTTCGATCATGGCGGTGAAGTATTACTCGGATCGCAACACGGGTGCTGAGAACCTGCGCAACAGCGTCAAGGCGCTCAACTGGGCGATCGACCATGGTGCCAAGATCATCAACTACAGCGGCGGCGGGCCAGAGTTTTCAAAAGAGGAATTCGAGACCATCAAGCGCGCGCACGCCTTGGGCGTGCTCGTCGTGGCGGCCGCCGGCAACGAGCGCCAGAATGCGGACCTCCCGGAAAACTACTACTACCCCTGCGCGTACCGGCTCGAGAACATCGTCTGCGTCGCGGCCACCAATATCCGAAACGAGCTGCTTCCGAGTTCCAACTGGGGAAAGAAGCTCATCGACGTGGCGGCTCCCGGCGAGAATATCCTGAGCACGGTTCCGGGCGGACGTTACGCATACATGTCGGGCACGAGCCAGGCCACGGCGTTCGTGACAGGACTTGCGGCGTTGCTGCTCTCGCATGACCGCACGCTCAAAGCCTCGGACATCCGCGAAATCGTGCGCTCAACGACTGACAGGCTTGAGTCGCTCAAAGAGAAACTCTTTTCAGGCGGGAAGATAAACGCGGCGGCGGCACTTGCCCGCGTCGATCACCGAACGAAGGCGGCCGTGTCGGCGAAGGCCTCGGATAACCTGCTCGATTTCAAGCCGCGAAAAGTGGCTCGCCGTATTTCATCCCCCGCGACGAAGAAAATCTCTACTCCAGCGATGGTGCCCGCGCTCAATCCGCTGCGTTCGGCGCTGATGCAAAAGACGCTTTTCTAATTCGAGTTCGGACTCGATGACCGTCAGCACCGCCAGACGGCGTCCGCAGCCGCTCATGTGCAATTGTCAAAAATGTTCGATTTCGAACAATCTGACAGTTGCACATACCGGCCACCAATCTCCAGCCAGCTCTGACTGCGCGTGGTAGACTTAACTCATGCATCGCAACTCTGAGGACACTCCGGGCGCCGAAGACCTTGCGGACGATCTCGGCGAGGAGATTCCTTCAGCCTGGAACGCGCGCGTGCGCGCGTTGATTGGAAACCGCGCGATAGCCCTCATCATGCCGCCGCTGGTCTCGGCCTTTCTGATGGCGCTTTCGTTTCCGCCGTATTCGGCGTGGGGGCTTTCGTTTTTCGCGCTTGTGCCGTTTCTCGTGGCGCTTTTCAACGCGCGCACGCTTGGCGAGGCGATTCTTTGTGCGTCGGTCATGGGCATCTCGATCGTGTTCACGGGTTTTTACTGGGTCTCCGACGTCGCGGTGAACTTCGGCGGGCTCCCCTGGATCGTGGGAAAGCTCGTGCTCGTCGTGTTTTCGCTGTTCGGCGAAATGCAGTTCCTGTTGTTCGGGATCGCGGCGTTCCATCTCATTCGCAGGGCCTCCGTGCGCAGATACGGATGGAAACCCGCCGCCGCGGTACTCGTGGGCCTTCCCATTCTCTACACGGCGATCGATTTCCATTACCCGAGGATTTTTCCGAATACCGTCGGGCACGGTCTCTACGGCTGGTTTGCGCTCGCGCAGGTGGCCGAGTGGACGGGTGTCGCGGGCCTCACGCTTCTCATGCTGACGGTCAACGTCGCCGTCGCCGCGCTTTTCGGGCTGACCGCCTATCCGGTTTCCGCCCGAAGGTGCTTCGCGGTGCTGGCGGTCGCGGCGGCCGCGGCGCTGGCCGTTTCGGGATGGGGAAGGGGGCGCATCCGCGCGCTTGAAGCGGCGGAAAAGGAATTCGCGCGCGAACTGCGCCTCTCGATCGCGCAGGCCAACATCGGGGACGTCGAGAAGCTCGCAGCCGAACGCGGATCAACGGCCGCCGTCAATCTCGTGCTGAACGCGTACCGGACGATGTCGCTCGAAACGAAGGAGCGTTTTCATCCCGACGTGGTCATCTGGCCGGAGACCGCGTATCCGCTGCTCTATACGCATCTCGAAAACGAGAACGCCAACCGAGCGGGGGCCGCGCGCGACCGCTGGATTCTCGATCTCGTCGCGGAACTCGGCACACCGCTGATCTTCGGCGGGTACAGCACCGACGGCCGGCGCGATTACAACAGCATCTTCTACGTGCGTCCGCCCGAAAAGCTCGTGGGCGTTTACCGCAAGAGCATTCTTCTCGCGTTCGGCGAGTACGTGCCGCTGGGGCCGCTAGCACCCCTCGTGATCGGCCTCGTTCCGAGCATCGCCGATTTCGGCCGCGGCAGCGGCCCGACGCTCATGGAAATCGCCGCCAAAGACGGAACCAGAGACTCCGAACGCCCGCTGCGCTTCTCGCCGCAGATTTGCTACGAGGGCATCATTCCCGATTTCACGCGCGCGGGCGCGCGGCTCGGCGCGGATTTCATTTTGAACGTGACCAACGACTCGTGGTTCGGCAACACCTCGGAGCCGTGGATCCACTTCTGGATCACCGCGTTTCGCGCGATCGAATTGCGCGTGCCGTTGGTGCGCGCCACGAACACGGGATTCACCGCGGTGATCGGCGTCACCGGAAAAATCCTCGACCGCTCGTCTCTCTTCACGCCGGTGTTTTTCGAGCACGCGCTGAAGCTGCCTTCCGACGCGCAGAAAGCCCGGCCTGAACTTCAACCCACGTTTTATTTCATCCACGGCGAGGTGTTCGCATACGCGCTGACCGTATTCGCCGCTCTGCTTCTCGCCTGGGTTTTCTATCCGGCGATTCTGGCGCGACTCGGGCAGTTTTTGCCGAGACGCTGAAACCCGCCTGGCATTCCGGCGACCGCCCGCGCTTGAGGCGCCGAGGTTCTGTTCCGACAAGGAATCATGGGCCGAACCGTTCGGTGGCTTCTGATTTCCGCGCTGCTCATCCCAAGTGCATTCGCGGCAAATGCATTCGCGGAAGAAGGGATCTCTTCGGCTTGCGATCCCGGCATCGCGGTAAGTGCCGGCGATCGTGCGAGCCTGGTTGAGCGCCTGCAATCAACCACGGTCGGAAAAGAACTCGTCGCTGATTTCAAAGCCAAGTACGGATCGCTCGACCAGCTCAACGTACAGTGGGACCTGATCTCGTATTCGCAGGTGCTGTATCCGCCGAAAAATCGCGTGCCGGCGGGCGAAAAAAACGGAAGCCGGAAGAACGCCGCGCCCGCCAAGAAAACCACGGTCTGCATCCACCTCACCAGAAAACTTCCCGAGATCGAGCACATCGCCGACTTCGCGCACGAGCTGACGCACGCCGCGCGGCTCGACCGCGCGGTGCTGACCAGCTCGTACGCGTCGCCCGACGAGTTCGTGGCGGCCCGGATCGGCTCGACCGGCGGCGAGGCCGACGCTTTCGCCACGGAATGCCGGGTGAAGCACGAGCTTTTGGGCGAATGGGATTCGCTGTGCGCGCCGTATGCTTCGTCCGACGGCATGGATCACGATCGCATCGTCGGCGCGCTCTACGACGGCACGCTTTCGGCTTCGTTGACAGGCGAGCCGTATCCCGTGATGCTCGCCAAACAGTTTCGAAAAATCAACCGATGAACGGAAACAATCCCGGCAAGCAAGTCATCGTCACGATCACCGGAAAAGACGCGCCCGGCATCACGAGCTCGCTCACCGAAATTTTGAACCGCGAAGGCGTGCGGCTGCTCGATATCGAGCAATCCGTCACGCACGGCCTGCTTTCGCTCTCGATCGTGATCGAGTTCGCCGAGACGGGCGGCGACGAAGCCGCGGTTTTAAAAGACCTGCTCTTTAAAGCCAAGGAGCTCGGAATCACGCTCGACTTCATCGTCGTCGAAGGCGAGGCGGTGCTGCGCTCGTCGTCGACCCAGTTCGCGATCACGCTGATGAGCGGCGAGCTGCAGGCGCGCCACGTCGCCGCGATCTCCGCCGTGCTCGCCAAGCGCCGCGTGAACATCGATTCGATCCGAAAGCTCAACGAAGGCGGGCTCTCGTGCATCGAGCTCATCACCTACACGAACTCCGAAATCGACATCGCCGAGGTGAAAGACGACCTGCTGAAAGTGGCGGGGCGGTTTTCCGGCCTCGACATCGCCGTCCAGCGCGAAAATCTTTTTCGCCGCGCCAAGCGCCTCGTCGTGATGGACATGGATTCGACGTTGATCCAGGTCGAAGTCATCGACGAGCTCGCGAAACTTTACGGAGTGGGCAGGCAGGTCGGCAGAATCACCGAGCGCGCGATGGCGGGCGAACTCGACTACGACCAGAGCATTCGCGAACGCGTCGGATTGCTCAAGGGCCTGTCCGAATCGCGCATGAAAGAAGTGGCCGACCAGATTCCGCTGACACCGGGCGCCGACACGCTCATCCGCACCTTGAAGCGCCTGGGATATAAGATCGCGCTCATCTCTGGCGGTTTCAGCTATTTCGGAAATCATTTGCAAGAAAAGCTCGGGCTCCACTACGTGCACACGAACGAGCTTGAGATCCAAAACGGCGTGCTCACCGGCAAGCTCCTCGGCCCGATCGTGAACGCCGAACGCAAGGCGGAGCTCTTGGAGTCGATCGCGGCGGAAGAGGGCGTGCCGCTGGAATCGACGATCGCGATCGGCGACGGCGCGAACGACGTGCTTATGCTCAAGAAAGCGGGCTTAGGAATCGCGTTCAACGCGAAGAAAAAAGCCCGAAGTGCCGCCGACGCGGCGATCAACCAGAAAACACTCGCTTCCATTCTTTATCTTTTGGGCATCACCGACAAAGACATCGAGGAAGTGTCGAAATATTGAATATTTTGAATAGCGGGTGGAGATCGCCTGGGGAAAGGGCCGGTGGGGGCGTGGCTGGCCTGCGCAGGAGGCAAAAACCTCCCGCCCCTGCGTCAAGCAGACACTCCCGCGCGCCGATAAAGATCATGGAGCAAGGATGCGTCCATGAGCGAATCGCAAACCGTCCGCACATTCCCGAAGAGCCATATCGCGAAACTCGCGCGCGCCGCCGTGGCGGCGGCCCTTCTCGCGACGCTCGTCCTCACGTTATCCGCCTGCGAATTTTTCGGAAAAAAAGAAGACGACGCGCCAGCCGTCGTGCCCGGCGTTCTCGAAAGCGGCTCTTCGATCGTCGGCAGCTGGTCGTTTAACTACGCCTCGACCGCCGATAGCCGCAATCCCACGACGGCGTATACCGAGACGCTTTTCTTCGACCCGGCCTACGGCGCGCGCATCGAGCTCAAAGACCCGCACGGAAACGGCATCACGTGCATCGGTTACGGCCAGTACCGCATCCAGGGCAACGACGTTTTTCTCTATGTTCAAGCCGTAAATTCCTCGATGTGCGGATTCAATTCGCCGCTCCGGTTTTCATCCGTCTCGGTCGGCGCGCAGTCGCTCACGTTCACCGATACGAGTCTCAACGCGCGCCTTACGTATTTCGCCGATCGCAACGTGCCCTCGAGCGCGCCCACGGGCCTCTGGGATTTTCACGGCGCCGGCGCCGACTCAAACGGCGATGGCGGTTTCGACTGGCTCATGCTCGACACGCACGGTTACTTCGTGCTGCAAACGCGCTTTTCGGGAACGCTGTACCTGCTGATCGGCTACTACGCCGTGGGCGCGACCGGCGGGATCGTTTTCTACTTCATCGACGGCGATCCGACGCAGGTGAGCGGCTCGGCGATGATCTTCTCGTCTTTCGTGACGAACGGCACGCAGCTCGACCTCATCGGCTCGGATGGCGGCGGCGGCACGGTCACCTATTCCGGAGAGCGCCTATGATGCCCGCCTTCCTCGCGTGGCTGGCACTCCTCGCGGCGACGGTACCGATGATGGCGCCGGGCTCGCGCGCGGGCTTGCCCGACGAAGACCCGACGGTTGCGCGATTGCGCAAGGAATTTTCGGAAGCCGACAAGCCCACGTCCGAAACACTAAGGCTCAAGAAAACCTGGTACTGCAACGAGCATCCGGCGTTCAAGGGAAGTTCCGTCGGGGTGCGGGACGCCGAGTATTTTCGCTTCCGCGCGCAGGGGAAAAACGACGTTGCGACGCTGTACAAGAATATGACGCTTCCGCACTGGCGTGCGTTTCGAATCTTGCGCACCACCGACGACGCGCTCATGGGATACGGCACGTTGGGCCTCGATCCGATCGAGAACACGACGCGGATGTATTTCATTCGCGCGGCAAGAGACGGAAGACTTCTCGTGGAAAGCACGGCGCGCGCGTCAGCGCTTACGAATCCAAACGCGGACTTCGCAGTGGCGGTTTCAAAAGCATCCGACGGAAGCGCAACACTTCGCGCGACAACGTACAGCGAGTGCCGCAATGAGCTCCCAGTCGTTAAACGAGACCCTCCGCCGCAATAGTCCGCGAACTGTAGGGTGCCGACTTACTCGCGCCAGCGCGCGACGCGCCCATCCTCGAATTCGATCACAAGCCTTGGTTTGGAATAGACCATCGGAGCAGGGGACGCAGGCCCTGGACCGAACGCAGGGTAACCATACTGTCCCGAAAATCCCGAAGGCGCGCTTCCCGGCGGCGAGACGACCTCGGGCTTGCCGGAATATTTCCAGACGGCGATCGTCTTTCCCGAGCGAACCGTCGTCGACTTTTCCGACGGATTGCCCTTGGCCAGGTACACCATTTCTTCGGTGAAGCCCTTGTCGATCGCTCCGGCCTGGATCTGCCCCTGAACTTCCGGGGGGTAGGAGAGAAAGCGCGTCTCGTTTTCGTGAATGCGCGTCTTTGGCGTCGATGCGCAGCTCGCAAAGAGAAAAGAGGTGCACGCCGCAAGAATAAGCGCGAATGGCAAAGTTAACTCGCAACGCTCAAGTGTCACTTTAAGGTTCATACCCTATTGCCTTTTTTTGGAAAAGGGAGATGATTTCTTCAAAAAGGAGGCCCGCATGAAGTCTGGATTCCGTTCTCTGTCGCTGTTCTCGCTCGCGCTCGTCGCATTGGCCGCGAAACCGGGTTATGCCGTAACGCTCGCCGTGATCGACTCCGGCACGGATCTCAAACACCAGGACCTCGCTGCCAAGGCGTGGATCAACGCCGACGAGATCGCCGGCAACAACGCCGACGACGACAAGAACGGCAAAGCCGACGACATCAACGGCTGGAACTTCGCCGAGAAAAACAACCAGATCATCGACTACAGTTACCTCGGAACGTTCTCGAAGGATCCCTATAAATTCTTCGAGATCCAGCTCAAGATGTTCCAGGGCACGGCGACCCCCGAAGAAAAACAGTGGATCGCGGAAAAACGCAAAGACCAGGCCTTCCTCGCCGAACTGCAGAAATTCGGAAACTTCGTGCACGGCACGCACGTCGCCGGAATCGCGGCGCGCGACGCCGCCCAAGCGCGCATCATGGGCATCAAGCTCATCCCGACCGAGGTGAAAAAACCGTTCATGAGCGTCGTCGACGACGGTATCAAGGATGGCGAGCCGATCAGCGATACGATGGATCTGCTGATCAAGAAAGGCTTGGAAACGATCGCTGGCGCGCAGGGCAAGGCGCTTGAGCCGATCGGACTTTACGTGTGGTACGAAAAAGCGCGCGTGGCGAACTGCTCGTTCGGAACGAGCGTGCGCGCCGTGAAGCCGCTCATCGCGATGCTTTTGTCGAAAGTGCTCAAGCGCGAGCCGACCGATGAAGAGGCCACGAAGTACACCGTTTACTTCGTCGGCAAAATCGTCGAATCCGGCCGCCAGTTCACGATCGACGCGAAAGACACGTTTTTCGTGATCGCCGCCGGCAACGACGGAACGAGCAACGACGAGTTCCCGACCTTTCCGGCCAATATCAAACGCCCGAACACGATCTCGGTCGCCGCGACGTTCGGCTACGCGCGGCTCGCGTCGTTTTCGAATTACGGCGTCAACAAGGTTGAGATCGCGGCGCCCGGCGTGGGAATCCTTTCGGCGATTCCCGGCGACGAACACCTCACGGTGAGCGGCACGAGCCAGGCGTCTCCGTTCGTAGCCAACGTCGCCGGCCGCGTGCTCGACATCAACGAGCGGCTGACGTTCGCGGAATTGAAGCGCGTTCTGATGGAGACTGTCGATAAGAAGGACTTCTTAAGGGACAAGGTCGCTTCAGGCGGCATCGCGAACCCGGAGCGCGCGGTGCGCGCGGCGGAGCTGTCGTTGAAGATGCCGCTCGACGACGCGATCCTGCAGTCGCGGCTGGAGGTTGCAGACGTGCCGACGGTTGCGGCGACTTCAATCGACGAGGCAGCGGATGATTCCGCGATGCTCATCGAAATGCCGAGCGGGCTTAAACTCTAACTTCCGATAAGATATATTATGTAAACTTACGGCCTGCGGCGCCAGGACAGGCTCTGCGGGCCGTATTGTTACTTTCGTCGCCCGCACACTCCCTACTTTCGACGAGCGTCGAGCACCGCCGCGAGCATCGCAATCAATTCGGGTGCGCTCTCTTTCGTCAGATGAAGCCGCCATTCGGACTGAGGATAGAGAACCGCGCTGATCCCTTCCTTGCAATGGTTCAGGCAGCCTGAGGCATTCACGCGCACGCGCCCCTGCCAGCCGCGCGAGGGATCGTCACAGAGCTGCTTTACCAGCTCGCGCAGTTCGACGCTGCCCTTGGCCGCGCAACATTCACCGTTTTCGCGGCGATTCGTGCAGATAAAAAGGTGCGCTTCGAAGGGCTCTACGTCGGACATGCGAAAAGCTTAACGGTTTTTGCCTTGCGTTACAAGCGCGCCAGAGGGTAGATTTCAGCCGCCATGCCGGCCGCCACATGTATCTTTTGCCATCAGCCCAAGGCCGCGCTTTCTTGCGGGGCCTGCCTTGAGCCCGTCTGCAAGGGCTGCGTGCTTCGGCTTGATGGCGAGGCGCTCCGGCTGCGCGCCGAAAAACCGGCGGCTCTTTCTCATTCGGCATATTGCCCGATCTGTTACGACCGGCATGTTTCCCCTGCGCTTACCGAATACGAGACAACTCTTGCGCGCGCGCGCGAGGCATGCGTTTGGTCGAGGAACTACCGCGGTCACATCCCGGTCCTCAAGAAAGCGCGCAAACAGGTTGAGGCCAAAGACTTCGCCGACAAAGATGAGCTGGTTCTTCAGCTCGCGTTTCGCGCGTCCGAAATGGGCTTCAACGCCTTGACCGACACTGAGATCACAAGCCGGAAGTCGCGCGTGAACGGCTACCAGAAAAGACTGTGGAGCGGCAGCGCGCTGCCGGTTTTGGTGGACGAAGAAAAGCTTTCGCGCGAGGAATTTCGCGAGGCAATGCATACGTGACAGGTGTCACGTATGCCGGCGCGTGTTGCATCATCGGTGACGCGCTCAGAACGCATGCGGATTGAAATATACTCCCAAACGCCTTCGCGATAAACTTTTCCCTTAAGATGAACAGGCGCTGGGTGGTCAAAGCCGGAAGCAATCTCATCGTCTCGGGAGGGCCGCTGCTGCTGCGCGCGTGGATGCAGCAGGTGGATAGCCTGAAGCGCATCCACGGCATCGAGGTGATCTGGGTCACCTCGGGCGCGATCGCTTCCGCGAAGGAACGCCTCTGGCGTTCGCCGATCGGAAAGCGCATCGCCAGAAGCCGCCATCACGACCTCGCCGAAAAGCAGGCCTTGAGCGCGATCGGCCAGCCCGTCATCATGGACCTCTACAATCTCGCGCTCCAATCGGTATCGCTCACCGGCGCGCAGATTCTGCTGACCTACGACGACCTCGTCTCGCGCGCGCGCAGGAAAAATTTCGTCAACACCGTGGAAAAACTTTTAGCCCTCGGAGTCGTGCCGATCCTGAACGAAAACGACGCGGTCGCGACCGAGGAAATTCGCTTCGGCGACAACGACACGCTCTCGGCGCGCGTGGCGGCGGCGGCTTGCGCCGATCGCCTGGTCATTCTCACCGACGTCGACGGCGTGTTCGACGCCGATCCCGCCAAGAAAAAGTCCGCGAAGCTCATCGCGCGCGTGGAACGCATCACTGCCTCGGTACTCAAGAAAGCCGGATCGCGTTCCGCTTCGGGGCGCGGCACGGGCGGAATGCTTTCGAAGCTTCTCGCGGCCCGCGAAGCGGGACGCCATGGGATTGAAACGTATCTGGTCAAAGGCGACGCTTTCTCGGTTCTCACGAGACTTGCCGAGGGACACGCGGTCGGAACGCGGATTCTTCCTTCGCGAGGCCGCCGATGACGCCTGCCGATCTCGAAAAGGCGCTTGCGGCCGCGAAAGCGGCGGCGGCGTTTTTGCGAACCGCCTCCGTCGAGCCCAAAAATCGCGTCCTTCTTGCCGTCGCGCGGCTTCTGAAAGAACGCGAAAATGGCATCCTCAAAGCAAACGCCGAAGACCTCGCGCGGTTCGACGGCGCCAGAAAAAACGACGAAAAAAAGGAGCCGGAAAGATTAGGCCCCGCGTTCCGCGACCGCCTCGCGTTGAACCCGAAGCGGCTTGCCGGAATGATCGAGAGCTTAAAGCAGGTCGCAGCACTCGCCGACCCCGTCGGCGAGGTCGCGGAAACCCGCACGCTTGAAAACGGGCTCAAGCTTTCGCGCGTGCGCGCCCCGCTCGGAGTGATCTTTCTGATTTTCGAATCGCGCCCGAACGTCGCGGTCGAAGCGTTTTCGCTCGCTTTCAAAGCCGGCAACGCCGTGCTTCTGCGCGGCGGAAAAGAATCGTCGGCCACCGTCGCAGCCCTTTACGCGATTCTCGCGGAAGCGCTCGCCGCGGAAAACTTTCCACGCGAGTGCGTTTGGGGAATCACCGACCCGGATCGCGCGCTTGTCCAAACCTTGCTCGCGCAAGCGAAGTTCATCGACGTCGTGATCCCGCGCGGAGGCGATGCGCTCATCGAATTCGTGACCGAGCACTCGCGCATCCCGGTCATCAAGAACGACCGCGGAATGTGCCACGTTTACGTGCACGAAGACGCCGACCTTGAGATGGCGGCGAAGATCGTCCAAAACGCCAAGACCCAACGCCCCGGCGTCTGCAACGCGATGGAGACGTGCCTCGTGCATGCGTCCGTGGCCGCGCGGTTCCTTCCGAAGCTGCACGCGATGATTTCGAGCGATGGCCCCGCTCACCCGCCCGTGGAGTGGTTCGCCGACAAAGCCGCGGCAACCGCGCTTGCGCGTTTGCCGCGCGTCCGGTCCGCGACCGCGAAGAACTGGGACACCGAATATCTCGACTACAAGATGAACTGCCGCGTGGTCGATTCACTGGACGAAGCGCTCGCGCACATCGGCGCGCACGGCTCGAAACACTCCGAAACGATCGTGACAAGCTCCGAAACAAGCGCGCGGAGATTTTTCGCGGAAGTCGACGCGGCGGCCGTCTACTGGAACGCCTCCACGCGCTTCACCGACGGCTTCGAGTTCGGCCTCGGCGGCGAAATCGGAATCTCGACGCAGAAACTGCACGTGCGCGGCCCCGTGGGCCTGCGCGAGCTCACGAGCCTGAAATGGATCATCGAGGGGAAAGGCCAGGTGCGCGCATGAAGAAGACAACGGCGCGAAAAAACATACGGATCGGCATCCTTGGCGCGGGAAAGATGGGCGAAGCGCTCATCGAAGGCCTCGCGCGCACGGGGCGCGGCGCTTACACGGTGAAAGCGTCGACGCGCTCCAAGCAAAGCGCGCGCGAGGTCGAGAAAGCCTTACGCGTCCCCTGCTCGACCGACAATCGAAAGCTCGTCAAGGAGAGCGACGTGATCGTGTTGTGCGTGAAGCCCCATCAGGCCGAAGCGGCGCTCCGCGCGGTCAAAAGCGCGTTCAAGAGCGGAAAACTTCTCGTGTCGATCTGCGCCGCGATCCAATGCTCCGACTTGCGGAAATGGTCGGGCGGAAAGACGCCCGTCATCCGCACGATGCCGAACACCCCGTGTCTCGTGAACGAAGGCATCACGGTGCTCGCGCCCGGACCCGGCGCCGAGGAGGCGCACGTCAAGATCGCCGAGTCGATTTTCGGCGCCGTGGGCCGCACGGCGATCGTCGAAGAGGCGCTCATGGACGGCGCTACCGGCCTGTCCGGATGCGGGCCCGCGTACATGTACCTGATTCTCGAATCACTCAGCGAAGCCGGCGTGAAGGTTGGCCTTCCACGGAAAACCGCGACTCTGCTCGCGGCGCAGACGATGCTCGGTTCCGCGAAAATGCTGCTCGATCGCGACGCGCATCCGGCGGCGCTGAAAGACGAAGTCACCACCCCCGCCGGCTGCACGATCGACGGGCTGATGGCGCTCGAGGACGGCGGCTTAAGAAGCACGCTCATCAAGGCCGTCGTCGCGGCCGCGAAGCGAAGCGCCACGCTGAAGGATTAGAATGCCGGAACTCAGGGGACGGGGCCGCATCTCCATTCGCCGAGACGAAAACGGCGTGCCTCACATCGAGGCCGACCACGAGGCTGACCTCTACAAGGGCCTCGGCTACTGCCACGCGATGGACCGGGGAATGCAGCTGCTCCTCACGCGCATTCTGGGCCGCGGACAGGCCTGCGAGATGCTTTCCGACAACGACGAGATGCTTGCCATCGACGTTTTTTTCCGGCGCTTCAACGCCACCGGTGGCATCGCAGCGCAGGAATCGCGGCTTCCCGATGACGTTCGCGCGCTCTGCCTTTCCTATTGCGAAGGCGTGAATATGCGTCTTGCCGAGAAGATCCCCTTCGAGATGCGCCTTCTGAAATACCGCCCAGATCCCTGGACGTTCGGCGATTGCATCTTGCTCAGCCGTCTCGCGGGATTCATCGGCCTCGCGCAGTCCCAGGGCGAGATCGAGCGCTTCATCGTCGAAATGATTCTTAACGGCGTCGATCGTCCGCGCTTGGAAGAAATGTTTCCTGGAAAGCTCGAGGGACTCGATCTCGAGCTGATCCGCAAGACCCGGCTTCACGATCGCCTCATTCCCGAGGCGATTCTTTGGCAGTCGCCGATTCCGCGCATGATGGCTTCGAATAATTGGGTTGTCGCGGGCTCGCGCACGGCATCGGGCAAACCCATTCTCGCCAACGATCCCCACCTTGAGGTCAATCGCCTGCCGAATGTCTGGTATGAAGCGGCGCTTAAGACGCGCGGGCGGTTCGTGATGGGTGCTACGATGCCGGGTCTTCCCAATGTCTTGTTTGGCCGCTCAAACGATTTGGCCTGGGGCGTGACCTACACGTTCATGGACGCGCTTGATTCGTGGGTCGAGCACTGCAAAGACGGCGCTTTTCGCCGTGTCGATTCCTCGGCCGAAAAAGAACAGTGGATCAAATTCCACGTCCGGCGCGAAACCATCCGCAGAAAAAAACACCCGCCCGTTGAGCGGGTTTTTTATGAAAACCAGCATGGCACGCTTGACGGCGATTTCGGCGCCGATGACCGGGGCGCCGAGAGTTTCCGGCTCGCTACGCGCTGGTCATCCGCCGACTCAGGCGCGGATTCCGTGGCCCACATGTTTCGCATGGCCCACGCGAAAACCGTCGAAGAAGGAATGCGCTTGATCGGAAAACTGGAGCTCTCGTTTAACTGGGGGCTCGCCGACCGGAATGGCTCGATCGGATACCAGATGTCGGGGAAAATGCCCAAACGCCGGGAAGGCGTGAGCGGGCTCATTCCCCTGCCAGGCTGGGATGCGCGAAACGACTGGCAGGGCTTCGTCGCGCCCGAAGAGCTTCCACGCGCGCTCAATCCAAAGGAAGGGTTTCTGGTTACCGCCAACAATGACCTCAACCACCTCGGCACCGCAAAACCCATCAACAACCCGATGGGCTCGTATCGCGCCGATCGCATCGCGAAGCTGCTTTCAGAAAAACCGCGGCTCACCGCCGAGGATTGTTTCGCGATCCAATACGATTTGTATTCGCCGCAAGCGGAACGCTACATGAAGTTTCTGCGCCCGATGCTTGCGGATACGCCGCCGGGACGCATCTTGCGGGATTGGGATGGCCGCTATGACGCGAGCTCGGTTGGCGCGACGGTGTTCGAGAATTTCTTCGGCGCGCTTTTTCGCAAAGTCTTCGGCGAATTCGGGTTCGGGACGCAGGTTTCCGCTCATCTGCTCTCAAGCACCGCGCTGTTCGCCGATTTTTACAATTCTTTCGAAAATGTTCTGCTCTCGGAGCGCTCCGCGTGGTTCGCCGGCAAGTCGCGGGACACGCTTTATCGCGAGGCTCTCGACGAGGCGCTTCGCATGCCCGCGCGACCCTGGGGCAAGTCGCGGAAAATCACTCTCGCGAATTTGTTTTTCGGCGGAAAACTTCCCCGGTTTCTGGGTTTCGACCGCGGCCCCATCACGCTCATCGGCGGCCGCGCGACCGTTTCGCAAGGGCAGGTCTTTCGCAACGGCGGCCGCGCCACCACGTTCGCGCCTTCGATTCGATTCGTGGCCGATCTCGCCACGGAAATATGCCGCACGAACCTCTGCGGCGGCCCTTCCGACCGGCGATTCTCGAAGTGGTACGTCTCGGATTTAAAAAACTGGATGACTGGAAAATATAAGACTTTGCGGCCTTAATCAGGGCGCCTCTTGCCCGCGGACTTGCATTTCCACGTTATTTCGCATATTTTCACGGCTTATTTAAAGCTCTTTCTCAATTCGGTTTTGGGGGATCGTCTAACGGTAGGACTGCAGACTCTGACTCTGCCTGTCTAGGTTCGAATCCTAGTCCCCCAGCCACCCGAGCTGTCGCGACGGATTTTCGCCTGGCATCAAGCAGTTGAAATCACGTTAACCCGGGCTGGTCTCGGGCTCCCTCATTTATTGACTCCGTCGTCTACAGGTCGAGGAGTGAGAGATCCCGTCATGCCTCCGTTCCAACAGTTGGAACACGTCTCAAACTCCACTTGAGCGCCGGCGGCGTCGCCATCGTTGTGACGATGACCATAACGACGACCGCCGAGAAGGTGGCCTCGCTGATGATCCGTTGGCCGCCCACTGATAGGGCGAGCCCGATGTTGGCGAAGATGAGCCCGACTTCGCCGCGAGGGATCATCCCGATCCCCACGGTGATCCGGTCGATACCCTTTCCAAGCACGCCCAACGAACAAGCCTGTTTTCCGAGAATGGCGGCCGCGGTCAACACCCCCGCGAGGCCGAGCACACCCGGCTCTGCGAACGAGCGCAGGTCAGTTCTCATGCCCATGAGAACGAAGAAGATCGGGACGAGGAAAGAGGAGATCGGATGGACCAGCTCCTCAAGTCCGTGCTCCCCACGGTCGGTGAAAGCGCGGTAATGAACGTCCTCCAGGATCAGGCCTGCCGCGAACGCTCCGACGATCGGCGCGAGCCCGATCGAATGGGCGAGCCAAGAAAGCAGGAAGCAAAAGGCCAGGCCGACCGCCAGCAGCACACCCCGAGCACGGAGGCGTGAGGCCAGAAGGAACAGCCTTTTCGACAGCAGCACGCCGAGCACCAGCGAGCCTACGAGGAACCCCGCTGCTTTCCCGAGAATGATAGCCACCTCGCCGCCCGCGAGCGATCCGCCGCGGTCTGCGGCTGCGATGACACTTGTCACTACGGCCAGGATGACCAATCCCAATACGTCGTCGATGACCGCTGCCCCCAGGATCACGCGCGCCTCCTGGGTTTGGGAGCGACCTAGATCCTTGAGCACCCTCGCCGTGATCCCTACGCTCGTAGCCGTGAGCGTGGCGCCGATGAACGCGTGGACGTAGATGCCTTGCTCGGGAAGCAGCCACGCGCCGACACCCCATCCAAGAACGAACGGGGTGACGACTCCCAGGGTCGCAACAAGGAGCGACGAAAGGCCCACTTTGAGCATCTGAGCCACGGTGGACTCAAGCCCAACCTCGAAGAGGAGGATCAGAACCCCGATCCGCGCGAACATGTCGACGAACGGATCGGTCTTGATGGGCTCCATGCCAGAGAAGCCGGCGATTCCCAGGTTTCCGAGAACGACACCGGCTACCAACTCGCCCAGCACTGCAGGCTGACCGATCCGCGTAGCCAATTCGCCCCCAAGCTTGGCGGCGAGCAGGATGATCAACAGCCAGAAGGCCACTGGCGCGACAGGATCACCGTGGCTCGCGACTCCAGAATCAGCGACCGCAGACCTGCAAAACAATATCAGGAGCAGGGCGATCATCACGCCGGCATGATTTCGGGTCTTCATTCCCGGCGCTCCGCGTGCGTGCGGTCGAGGGTCCCCCCGTAGCCCAAGGCCCGCCTGCGGTGTGTCGGGTCCTCGGCGGGTACATTCCTCAGAGCGTCCCTGACGGCCTCCAACTCGGCTCTCAACGCCACCACCTTGGCAAGACTCTCCCGAAAGAACCGGCTGGCCTTGACCACCGCATCCCTCCCGTCCCGGGTCACCGCGATCGACTTCCGCCTGGCATCCCGAGGGTCTTCGCCGACGTAGACGAGCCCCTTCCTCTTCAGACGCCCCAGACTCTGAGTCAGCGTTCCCGGCGTGACGCCGACCGCGTGCGCGAGCAACAACGCCGAAGCAGCCGGCAGATCGAGGAGGCGATGAAGCACGCACCACTGGACGATGCTGAGACCGAGTTGCTGCTCGAAGGTCTTGTTGAGTCGTTGGAGCGCCAGACCGACATCTACTAGCGTGGTCAAGGCGCCCTCGTGCTGGGTTTCATCGGATCGAATCATAGCGCCAGAGCCTTTCCCGACACCTTGCCAGCCTCGCCGAAGAACTCGACCAGGCGCGACAGCAGTAGATTCACTTCCCCTTGCCGGCGTAGGTAGAACTTCGCGTGGGATGAGCGCTTCTTGCCCACCCGGACCGAGATGACCCGATCGTCGGGAAGCGCGAACACGTCCTCGTCCGTGTCGTCATCTCCGATGTAAAAGGCCGAGCGGGCCTGGGCGTTCCCCATCGCCTCCAACAGCGCCATTCCCTTGTGCGGCGCTCCGGCGGGGATGAGGTTGACCACCGATTTTCCGAAGATGAGCCTGGGCGACGGTGTCATGCGGCTCAGGAAATCGAGGATCGCGAGGCGCGTCTCCCGCTTCCTGCGCGCTCGTCGGTAATGGACGGCGAGAGAGAACTCCTTGTCCTCGACTTCGACTCCCACGGGATCGCGCGATCTGCTGACGAACGATTCAACCTGGGACTGCCAGGAACGGCACGTGACCCGGGCGGCTTCGAGCGCGATCGAATTCGAGCCCAGCCCTTCCTGACCATGATTGCCGATCAGGAAGGCTGGACGGATATTCATCCTGCTCTTGAGGTCCTGGAGGCTTCGCCCGGAGATGATAGCGATCGGCGCCTTGGCGTTGAGGACGCGCAGAATCTCGCTTGTGCGCCGACTGACTCGCGCGTCCGACGGCCGCGCGACGATCGGCGCGAGTGTACCGTCGAAATCGAAGGCGAAGAGCGTGCGCGTGAAGCACAGCGATTCGAGAATTCTCAGGCCACCGTCTGAAAACAGGTATTTCATAGAATTCGCATCGGCGGGCTTTCGAGCTTCGTCTCGCCGAAACGCCCCGTGAAGCGTTGACGGCTGCGGATGCGAGAAGCGTCCATCAGCATCCGCCCGGCCCAGCGATAGACGTTGAACTCCTGGATCAAGCCCCTCATCGAACGCATCCGGTCGCGCTGCTCATTCGCCGACATTTCCAGCGCCACCTGCACGGCCTTCGCCGACTGGTCGATATTGTAGGGATTGACGATCAGGGCCTCGGCGAGCTCGCGGGAGGCGCCCGTGAACTGGCTCAAGATCAAGACCCCCCGCTCGTCGTCGCGGGCGGCGACGAACTCCTTGGCCACGAGATTCATTCCATCATGGAGGCTGCTCACGAAACAGAAGTCCGCTCCGCGGAAGTACTCGTAAACCTTTTCCGGATCGTGATGCTCCACCTTGAGACAAATGGGTTCGTACCCGTTCCCGCCGAAACGCGTGTTCACTCTACGCGCAGCCGCTCTCACTTGGGCCTCGAACGCCTGATACTGCTCGATCGAGGACCGGCTGGGTGCCGCGATCTGGACGAACGTCACCTTGCCTGCCCATTCCGGACGAAGCTCCAGAAAGCGCTCGATAGCGAGGAATCGCTCCAGAATGCCCTTGGTGTAGTCGAGTCGATCCACGCCGACCCCCACCTTTCGATCGGCGGGTATCCCATTGAGCGCGCGGACATGGGAACGGCAGTCGGCGACGGGCTTCTGCGTCTTCAGCCACCGTGTCGGCCATTCGATGGAGATCGGATAGGGATTCACCGCGGTGAGCTTTCCTCCGTAAGAAATGGTCGAGGTTTCGCGGTCGACCCGGCATTCGATGAAACGGTCCACCGTGTCCATGAAGTTGTTGCAGTGGAAGCGGGTATGGAAACCCAGGATGCTGCTTCCCAACAGCCCATCGAGAATCTCATCGCGCCACGGACAGATCCCAAAGGCTTCCGGATTCGGCCAAGGGATGTGCCAGAACGTGATGACCGTGGCATCCGGCAGGTCCCGCTTGATGAGCCTCGGCAGGAGCGCGAAGTGGTAGTCTTGGACGAGCACGACGGGATTCTCGGTCTTCGCCTCCTCGACGACGGTCTTCGCGAACTTCTCGTTGACTTTGACGTACGCGTTCCAGTCAGCCGCTCGAAACACGGGGCGCACATGGGCGATGTGGCAGAGGGGCCAAAGACCCTCGTTCGCGAACCCGTAATAATAGCCCGCCTCCTCTTCCTTGGTCAGCCAGACTCGCCGGATTTGGTACGAGGGATTCTCGGGGGGAACACGGACGTGATCGTCCTTATCGACCACCGTCTTGTCCGCGCTCCCGCTCCCGTGAGCGATCCACGTTCCGGAGCACGCGCGCATGATAGGTTCCAGCGCGGTGACAAGGCCGCTGGCGGGGATCTGGACCTCCACCTTTCCCTCGTTAAGGACGTGAATATAGGGCTGCCGGTTCGAAACGATCAGAATCTCGTCTCCGGCCAGATCATTGTGTAGGATCTCTTTGAGAGTCCTTGGGCTCCAGGTCATCTGGCTTTCATCACGCGCTTTCCGGTCGGCCTCCAGGTCGCGGATCAGGGCACGCAGATCCTTGGCAATGGGCTTGAGTTCCGGAGCCGCGATCCTGGATACGGGCCGGATGAGCCCTTCGCCCTTGATCAAGGACCGGATTCCCTGGACCCAGCCTCTCCAGCTCAGTTGCGCGATCAAGACCGTCAGCCCGGAGATGACCGCGCCAAGAACGACGAAGAGATAGAACACGTACCGTTTGGTATCGCCGCTTCGCCGCGCGACGAAGCTCATGTCGTGCACGAGAAGCAGGTTCCCTAGCTCACCGCCTTCGTCCTGAATCGGACGGAGGGCGACGTGAAGAGGGCCATGGGGAAGCTTGACGATCTGGGTCGGTGCCTCCCCGGGTTGGGCGACGGCCTCGCACCGCAGATCCTCCGGGAAAGTCTGCGTCTTGTAGACGAGCTTGTTTGAGGGATCACAGAACCCGAGGGCGTAAAGGCGCTCATCCTGAATCATCCGGTTGAAGAGCTTGGCAATCTTCCCGGTGGCTCCGTCTCGAACCAGCGGCGTGAGGCTGTCCTGCACCGTGCTGGCGATCAGGCTCGTCCTCATGTCGATATCCCGGACAAACCATCGCAACGTCAGCTCGTCGACCAGGGGAATGATCCCGTAGGCGATGGCGGAAAGCACGACCAAGAGAGGCACGATGAACCGTAACGACAGCCGCATGGAGTTTGCCTAGTTTACTTTGACATCAAATGAAAATACAATTCCTTTTAGGAATCGCAACGAATGTATCCCTACGGGCTCATCGGGAATTGCCAAGCGGCGGCGCTCATCGGGCAGAGCGGATCGGTGGATTGGCTCTGTCTACCCCGGCCGGACAGTCCACCAGTCTTCGGGAGGCTTCTCGACCCCCAAGGGGGACATTTCGCGATCAGGCCCGCCGCCTTATCGTCGGCGCGCTTCCGAACCCGGCAAACCTACCTTCCCAATACGAATATCCTGAAAACCCGTTTCACGACGGATGATGGAAGCGAATTCGAGGTTACCGACTTCTGTCCGCGCTTCGAGCAGCATGGAAGGATGTTCCGTCCTGCCGCTCTGTTTCGTATCGTCGAGCCCAAGTCCGGGAATCCGACGATCCAGGTGTCGTGTCGCCCGGTCAACGGCTGGGAAAAGGAGCCCGTAAAGGCCGTTCGCGGCAACAGCCATCTTCGTTTCGAGATTCGCGGCGAGAACCTGCGGCTCGTAACGAACATGCCGCTCACGTACCTGTGCGACGAGACTCCGTTTCTCCTGACGGAACCCCTTTGTTTCGGGCTTTCCTGGAGTTTTGGGATCGAGGATGACCTGGTTCAGGTCGCCCGCGGCTTCCTCACGCAGACCGAGAGCTACTGGCGGACGTGGGTTAAGCACTGCTCCATTCCCAGTCTCTTCCAAAAAGAGACGATCAGGTCGGCGCTAGCGCTCAAGCTGCATTGCTACGAGGACACGGGGGCCATCCTCGCCGCCCTTTCCACAAGCCTTCCCGAGCAGAGCGGAGAGAAACGAAACTGGGATTATCGGTACTGCTGGCTTCGCGATTCCGCCTTCGTGCTCTCGGCTTTCCACAACCTCGGGCACTTCGAGGAGATGGAGGGGTTTCTCAAGTTTCTGCTCGATGTCGCCTACAAGCACGAGCACTCGCGTGACCGGCTCCGCCCTGTCTACGCCCTGGATCAGTCTCTCCCCCTGCCGGAGCGCGATCACGCCGGGTGGGCCGGCTACGCAGGAGCGCAGCCCGTGCGCAGCAACAACCAGGCCGCCGATCATGTTCAAAACGACGTCTATGGCGAGCTGATCCTCACTCTCGCGCCCATCTACTTCGACGAGCGGTTTTGGCACCTGAGAACGAAAGACCACGAGGAGCTGCTGAAGAGCCTTGCCCGATCGTGCGCGAAGAACATTTCCCAGCCCGATGCCGGCTTGTGGGAAGTGCGGAACGGTTGGCAGCCGCATTCGTTCTCCAATCTTATGTGCTGGGCGGGGATCGAGAGAGTCATCCGACTGCGAGAAGCGGGGTTCCTGAAGGACTTGGAACTCGACCTGGCGGCAGCGAAGGCGCGGGCCGAGCAGGCCCTCGAATCAGCCGTCCGAGAGGGCTCATTGCGAAATGGGCCAACGGATGAGAGCTTCGACGCCGCTCTTCTGCTGCTTCCCGTCTTGCGTTATCCCAACGCCGACTTGTCCCGAAGAACGGTCTTGGAGGTGGCCAAGAAACTGCGGCTGGGAAATGGCAATGGCCCCCCCACGTTTCTCTATCGCTATTTACGTCAGGACGATTTTGGCACGCCCCAGGCGGGGTTCCTCGTGTGCTCCTTCTGGCTCGTGCAGGCACTGGCCAGGCTGGGGGAGAAGGGTCTCGCTTCGGAAACCATGCGCAACACCCTCCAAGCAGCGAATACCTTGGGCCTGCTCTCGGAGCATTACCTTCCCGGTCAGAGCCTCCAACGCGGGAATTTCCCGCAGGCCTATTCCCACGTGGGCCTAATCAATGCGGCGTTTGCGGTAAGTCCCCCCTGGGACCAGGTGCTCTGAAGGCCGAGACCAGGACGCTCGATCGCGCTATGCGGCCCGGTCGGTGTCGTCTCTCCCGCGCAAGACGACCTCTAGCCGCCCGCCGCAGGCTCCGGCGATCTTCCGAAGCGTCTGAAGTTCGTAGCGGCTGATCGCCGAGGCGGTCGTACCCGCCCGCTTGGCTACTTCGGCCTGAGTAAGACCGGCCTGGAGGCGAAGCCGAACGATCTGCTCGGCTATTGAAAGACGGTGGTATTCCTCCTCGAACCGTTCGCGGAACCGGGGGTTCGCGAGCTTCTTATCCAGCCAGCTCTTGGTCTTTCGTGTCGGCTTGACGCGGTTCGAGTAGTCCTCACGGATAAGCGTCTAGAGTTCTGGCGCGCAATTCGCGATAAAAGACCAGACTCCATTTCATCACTAGCGAGCATCGTCCATCGCGGGTTTAAGGCTGTATATCGCGACCTGCTCCTCTTGGAGAGCCTGGGGCTCATCACCTTCAGAAAAACCAAGGGCAAGCGTGGTGATCTTCAGACGCCGGTAAGTCTTGTCGATGAATTGCAGCTTGCTGTGGCCTGAGGATATGGCGCTGACAAAGAGATCGAGAGTGAAAACCGAGCATAGCGGCGCTAAGAACGGCGGTGGATATTGGGGTACCCGTAACGTGCCGCGCACAGGCCGACAAAGCCGCCTTTACTCCACAGCGCCAGCTCCCTTATGCAAAAGCTCCGTGCAGCCGTTCGGGCCTTTCAGCTCTAGAAGCTGGCTCTTCACCTTCTTGTACGCTTTCCCAAGCTCCGCCATCACGCCGGCCTGCGCGCTCCCGCGCAAACGGGAACCGAGCTCAACGTGCACGCGCCTCAGAAAATCCTCGATGAGCGCCTTGCGCGCGGCAAACGACTGGGCGTCGGAACGGCCGAGCGCCACGACAGCGGCGTCCGCCAAGGACTCGAACAAAACCACGTCAGGATGGCCGATCTTCGCGAAGTCGATCTTTCTCACGAAATCGTCGAGCTGCTCGCCGCTGAGATAGCGCTCCTTGACCGCCGCATTGAAAACCTCTTCGAATTGTCCGGATTCAACGCCTTTTTCCATCACGCGATCCGCGGCCAATACCCCGAGCTCTTTCATCGTCGTCATGAAAAGTTTCCGCTCGGCGGGCGATGAGAGCTCGCTGTAGCCGTGCAAAAGCTGGTTGTGCAGCGTCTTTTCGAGAATGCTCTTTACTTTTCCGATGTCGTCGGCTCGGCGGCCTTTGAGCGCCTCGGCGGATTCCGGGCCGCCGCCGGCGGCATAAATTTTTCCGATGAGAAAAACCGCGCGATGTCCCGCTTCGAGCTCAACGACCTGTTTCATCATCGACGTCAGCGTGTCGAGCTCGGCGAGCTCTGCAAAACGCTGGCGGACGTAACCCCCGTAGCCGTCTCCCGGCACGAGACTGATCGCCTCGGCGCCGTTGACGCCGTTGACGAGAACGCCGGTCATCCAGTGCCCGTAAACTTCGTGGATCGCGATCATGCGGAACGATTCTTCGGAGAATACCGTCTTTGAGGGAAGCTCGAGATCCGAAATCTGCGGCGTGCGGACCGACGTGCCTTTCGCGACCTCGCTCTTGTACACCCAGTTGCGCTCCTCGATTCCGGAAGCATCGAGCTTAACACCTTCGAGCACGACCTCCTTGCCGCCGGCGTACCAGCGAATCGTCCCGCCGTCGAGCTTCGCCTCGAGTTTTTTCACGCCGGCAATGTCGGCCAGAATCCCCGAAGCGGGCTCTTTAATAAGAGTGCTGAATCCCTTCTCGACCTCGCGCATGCCGAGCTGCACGGTCGTCAGGTTCGTGACGACTTTTTCGATAACGGCGTCGGGCACGACGAGCTCGATGTCGCGGCCGAGCGCCGACTTGATGCCTTCGACGGTCTTACTCATCATGATGCGGCCGACTTCCATCGTCTCGGAGCGCGGAAGCGGGCCGTTGACGAAGATTTTTCCGAAGCGCGCGACCTTGGGCGGGTCGATCGAGTACTGCTGGAAATACTTCACGACTTCGCCGCGTTTGATCTTCCCGGTCACCTGCTGAATCAGGCGCTCGGAATCGGGATCGTCGCCGATGCCCGCGAAGGCCTCCTGAAGCGCGTTTCCAGTAATGCCGATCACGAAGCCCCGCACGTCGAGGAGCTGGTTTCCGACGCGAAGAAAACCTTCGTCGAGAAGGTCGTAGAGCTCGTTGATCGCCTCGACCTTGTGGCCGACCTCGGCCGGGCTCATCCCATGGAACGAAAGCAGCTCGTCGAGGATAATCACGCCGCCGCCGGAATGCATGCGGCTCTTCACCCAGCGTTCGAAGTCGGTTTCTTCCATGCCGCCCTGGATGCCCGTCGGCGGACGAAAGAAATTCGCGAGCTTGTACTTGTCGGTAATGCCCGAAATCTTGTAGTACGCGTTCGAGTCGGCGTAAACGGCCTTCGCCATCGCTTTGAAGAACTCAGTTTTGCCGTTTCCCGAAGTTCCGAGCTGCGTGATCACGACGCGCGTGTTCCAGTCGAGCATCTTGAGCTTCAAAAGCTCTTTCGTCTCCTCGATCTGCTTGACGTTGGCTCGAAGGGATTCGCGCATTCCCGCCGCGAAGTTCTTGAT
>JACPKS010000030.1 GCA_016186905.1 Deltaproteobacteria bacterium | reverse complement strand
TCGTTCAAGAGCTACGGGAAACTCTCCGGCAGGAACGTCGATGAGTTGCAAGCCGGCGCGCGTGTGGAGATCGATCGAAAAAAACGCAGTCCGCTCGACTTCGCGCTCTGGAAGCCGTACAGGCCGGTCGCCCCGTCAGGGGCGCAAAGGGTCGAACCGCCAGGTTCGCCAGGAGCGGAACCGCCAGGTTCGCCAGGAGCGGAACCGCCAGGTTCGCCAGGAGTCGAACCGCCAGGTTCGCCAAAGTCAGAACCGCACTGGGATTCGCCCTGGGGGCCGGGCCGGCCGGGCTGGCACATCGAGTGCTCGGCGATGGCCGGGCGCTTGCTCGGAAAGACGATCGACATTCATCATGGCGGGCAGGATCTGATTTTCCCGCACCACGAAAACGAGATCGCGCAGAGCGAAGCCGCCACGGGCGCCACGTTCTGCCGTCATTGGGTGCACCATGCGTTCATGACGATGGGCCAGGAGAAGATGAGCAAGAGCCTCGGCAACATCTTCATGATCGGCGATTTCGTCGCGAAGTACGGCGCTGAAACCCTGAAATACATCTACGTCAGTCATCACTACCGCTCGGTCGTGGACTTTTCCGAGGAGCTGATCTTAAAGGCGCTTGACGAGCTTGAGCGCGTATACTTCGCCAAGAGATGGGCGCAGCTCGCCGCGGTCGAGATGGAAGGCGTGACCGAAAAAAATCTTCCGCGCGACCCTGTCGTGAGAAAATGGGCCGAATTGCGGGCGAAAATCGAGAGCTGCATGGCGGCCGTCGAGGAGGAGATGTTCTCGGACCTCAATACCCCCGGCGCTTTGGGGCAACTCTTTACGTTAATCCGGGAAATCAACCGTACCGAGCAGGAAGCCGCGGGCAAACCGGGAAAAATGGCTCCGTCCAACGACGAGCGGCTTGCGGCGGCCGGCGCTTTTACGGCGCTGATCGACTTGCGCGTATCGCCGCTTCTCAATGTTTTCGGCGAGGACGCCGAATCCATGCTTCGACACCTCGACCGCGTGCGCGGCGAGATCAACCGCGCGCGCGCGGGCGAAGCGGCGGGAGCGGCGCTTACCGACGATGAGATCCGAAAGCGCATCGAGGCGCGCGCGGCAGCGCGCAAGGACCGGGATTTCAAACGCGCCGACGGCATCCGCGAGGAGCTCGACGCGAAAGGGATCCTGCTTGTGGACGGCCCGCAGGGAACGACCTGGAAAAACAAATAACGATGAAATCGAAAGAAAAATCCGAAAAAGAAAAGAAAGCCGAGTTCGAACCCGTCGCGGACTCGACCGACATCCGGCGCATGCTCGACGAGGCGCTCAAAACGATGGCGCCAGCCAGCGTGTGGACGAAGAATCAGGAGCAGTTTTTCACGACCGCCATTCATGCGCTGGATCTCAACACCGAATCGAAAAGCATTTACGTTCCGGAAGGCGTGGATCCAGGCGAATTTGAAAACAGTCTCGTGAAAAACGAGACCGTGGAATGTTTCTTCAACGTGCAGCTGGTTCGATCGAGCTTTTTTTTCAAGGCGGACTACCTTGGAACAAAAAACGGCTTCTTCCGCTTCCGGATTCCCGAAAAACTTTTCAAGCTTCAGCGGCGCGGGGACTTTCGCCTGAACGTTCCTCTGCTGGCGAATCTTCGCGCGCGCGTGCCGGCGGTGGGCGAAGAAAAACAATACGCCCTAAGACTGATCCGTACGATCAGCGCGAGCGGTCTGTCGTTTCTCGCGCCCACGGAGGAAAAACATCTTTATGAAACCGGAACCGTGATCGAGGGGCTTGCGTTCGATGTCTGCGGAAAAGAGATCGTGGTCGATGCCGAGGTTCGGCATGCGAAGAAAGTCACGGATCCCCTCAGTCATGTGTCGCAATTGCACGTCGGCGTGAAATTCAAGTCGTTGCACGCGAAAGACGCGCACGTTCTGGCGGCGTACGTGTTCGAGGAGTCGCGGAAGATGTATTCGCGGCTGACGTGACTAGACTCACGCCATGGCCTTTAAGCTTGTTTCCGATTTCAAACCTACCGGCGATCAGCCTCAGGCCATCGAAAAACTTGTTCGCGGCGCGCGCGACGGAAGACAGCATCAGACGCTTCTCGGCGTGACCGGGTCTGGAAAAACCTTCACGATGGCCAACGTCATCGCGGCCGTCGATAAGCCGACACTCGTGCTGGCGCCCAACAAGACGCTCGCCGCCCAGCTTTTCTCGGAGTTCAAGCAGTTCTTTCCCGAAAACGCCGTCGAGTATTTCGTGAGTTACTACGATTACTACCAGCCCGAAGCGTACATCCCCGCGACCGACACGTTCATCGAGAAAGATTCCGCGATCAACGAAGAGATCGACAAACTCCGGCATTCGGCCACGCGCTCGCTGCTCGACCGCGATGACGTGATCATCGTCTCGAGCGTCTCGTGCATCTACGGTCTCGGCTCGCCCGAGGCCTACGAAGGGATGCTTCTTTATGTCGAGGAAGGCCGCGGCTTGAAGCGCCAGGAGCTTCTGCGCAAGCTCGTCGAAATCCAGTACCGGCGCAACGACGTGGATTTTCATCGCGGCACGTTTCGGGTGCGTGGCGACGTCATCGATATTTTCCCGGCGTACGAAGAGGAGCGCGCCATCCGCATCGAGCTTTTCGGCGACGACGTCGACGCGATCCACGAGATCGATCCGCTCCGCGGCGTGAAAGGCCGAAAGCTCGCGCGCGTGACGATTTATCCCGCGAGCCACTACGTCACGACCGAGGAAACTCGGAAGCGCGCCATGGAAAACATCCGCATCGAGCTCCGGGCGCGTCTCAAGGAGCTCGGTCAGAACGGAAAAATGCTTGAGGCTAAGCGTCTCGAACAGCGCACGCTGTTCGATCTCGAGATGATGGAGGCCCTCGGTTTCTGCCACGGCATCGAGAATTACTCGCGCCACCTCACCGGGCGCAAGGCCGGAGAGCCGCCGCCGACGCTCCTGGATTATTTTCCGCGCGACCTTCTGCTGTTCGTGGACGAGAGCCACGTTACCATCCCTCAGGTCGGCGGGATGTACCGCGGCGACCGCGCGAGAAAGATGACCCTGGTCGAGCACGGTTTTCGCCTGCCGTCGGCTTTGGATAACCGGCCGCTCAACTTCCAGGAGTTCGAAGCGGCGCGGGGATTTCGCTTTTACGTTTCGGCCACGCCCGGCGATTACGAGCTCACGAAATCCGGCGGCGAGATCGTCGAGCAGATCATCCGGCCCACGGGACTGATCGACCCGGTGATCGAAGTGCGGCCCGCGCGGGAACAGGTTGACGACCTTTTGAAGGAAATCCGCAAAGTGGTGGCGGCTGGTTTTCGCGTGCTCATTACCGTCCTTACGAAAAAACTCGCCGAGGATCTCACGAATCATTACGCGCTTTCCGGCGTCAAAGTGAAATATCTGCACTCCGATGTCGAAACGCTTGAGCGCGTGGAAATTCTGCGCGATCTGCGCGAGGGGATTTTCGACGTGCTCGTCGGGATCAATCTTTTGCGCGAAGGCCTCGATTTGCCGGAGGTGGCGCTCGTGGCGATTCTCGACGCCGACAAGGAAGGATTCTTGCGAAGCGAACGCTCGCTCATCCAAACGACCGGGCGCGCGGCGAGAAATTCGGAGGGCCGCGTGATCATGTACGCCGACCGCCGCACCGACAGCATGAAGCGGGCGATCGGCGAGACCGACCGCCGGCGGAAGATTCAACAGGAACACAACGCCAAGCACGGAATCACGCCCAAGACGATCATCAAGGGCAAGCAGCTTCGCATCGGTGGCGTGGAGTTGGGCCAGCTCGACGCCGGCTGGATCGAGCGCGAGGCCGCCGAAGCGCTCACGAAGGCCGCCGGGCTCGCAGCGCTTCCCAAGGACCACGCCGAGGTTTGGAAGCTCATCGAAGAACTCACCGGCGAAATGAGAGAGGCTGCGAAGAATTTGGAGTTTGAGCGCGCCGCTCGGCTTCGCGACCGCATCCGCGCGCTTAAAACGGCGGAGCTGGAGCTTCAATAGAGCGCTAGCGGGGCATTTTCGCGAAGAAGTCGGCCACGGCCCGCGAGGCGAGCGATTCCAGGAGCTGCATCTTGCGGGGCAGATCGCGCTCACGCGAATTAAAGGTCTCGCGCGCTTCGCCGACGCCCTCGTCCGCGCGCTCGCCGGTGCCGACGTCTAGAAAATCGAAACGCAAGCGCACGATGCCTTCGCTGCTGCGAACTTTCTTGTAAGACTTGGCGGCGACCGGCTTTTTCTCGTGCCATTCCTCGGTCATGACGGAGTCCGCTTCCTCGACGGCGTCGAGGCCCTGCCGGTCGGTGACCTTGAATTCCTCGATTGCGAGCGTCAGCACGTAATCGGCGCCGACTTTTTTGCCGAGTCGCTGGCGATCGTTTTCGGCGGGATACGTCACGAGCGCTTCGGCCGCCGTCGCGCGATCGACGACGTAGAGCGAGCCTTTTTCGATGATGTCGTTGACGAGCGCGACCTCGACGAGATCACGCGCTTCTTTCGGGCCGCGCACTTCGGCGAGCGCGACGATCTTGCCGCGCAACGCATGTTGAGTGAGTGGTTCGGTCTTGGTTGGTTTTTTGGAAGAACAGGCGGGAGCGAACGCGATCGCGAGTATCGCGAGTGCCGCTCCAATCAGTTGAAATCGTTGATTTAACGCGAAACACCACGAAAAGTAGGTCGGCACCTTTTTAGACCTTGGAGTGCAGAAGCATCTTGATGTCGTCGCGAAAGAGCACTTCGGCTTTGTTCGGGTGATGAAGCTTCATGACGTACCCTTCGCCGAACGCGGGATGCTGGATGATGTCGTTGAGCTTAAGGGCTGCTTGTACCGTGTACGGAACGCGCGCGGCCGCTTTGTGCTCGTTCATCATGCGTTCCCATTCCACGAAAACCGAAACGGTTTTCACTTCGCGTTCTTCGCGCGGGGCTCGCGGGCGCGAAGCGGCGCCGGGCGCTTTTCCAGGCTCGGCGGCACCCTTGGGCGAGCGATAACCTCGCTCTTTTTTGCAGGTTTTGCACATCACGCGCGCGATCGACGCCCCACTCATCGCCACGATCGTGGCGCGCAAGTCCATCTTGCAGGAACCGCAATAGGCCAGAATCTCGTCACCGGTCTTGTGGGGCATGGTAGGATTATGTATCGGGAATAGTAGATTTCAATGGCAAATTCGCTTCGCGACACCAAATTAAAAAATCTGACCGGCGACCCGGGCGTCTATCTGATGAAAGACGCCTCCGGCGCGATCCTCTACGTCGGCAAAGCGAAGAACTTAAGGAACCGTGTTTCAAGCTACTTTCAGGAAAATCGCGACCTGAGCCCGCGCATCCAGCTCATGGTGGGAAAAATCGCCGACTTCGAGGTCGTGCTCACCGACAACGAAGTCGAGGCGCTCGTGCTCGAGTTCAATCTCATCAAGAAATACCGCCCGCGCTTCAACGTCGTCTTCAGGGACGACAAGTCATACCCGTACGTGAGGCTCGACATGGGTCATCCGTTTCCGCGCATGGAATACGTGCGCCGCGTGAAAAAAGACGGCGCCCGGTATTTCGGGCCGTACGTTTCGGCGTTCCAGATCCGCGATGTTTTGCAGTGGGCGCAAAAAGCGTTTCGGCTGCGCGACTGCTCGGACAACGAGTTCCGAAATCGCTCGCGCCCGTGCATCCTGCATCAGATGGGTCAGTGTTCAGCGCCGTGCGTGGGTTATATCGATGAAGCGTCGTACGCCAAGAACATCGAACAGGTCTTGAAGCTCCTCGATGGAAAAAACGACGAAGTGGTGTCTGAGCTCGAGTCCCAAATGGAAAATGCCGCGCGGGAAGAAAAATTCGAGCTCGCGGGCGCGCTTCGCGACCGCATCCGCGGCATCGAGGAAATCAATCAGGGGCAGAAGGTGCTCGATCCGGAAAGCGCCAAAAGCCGGGATGTCGTGCAATTCGCACGCGGCGGGGATGTGCAATTCGCACGCGGCGGAAGTGCGCAGTTTGCACGCACAAGCGGCGTGCAATTCGCGCGCGCCAGAGGCGAGGAAACCGCCCGCCAGGGCGCGCACGCCGTCGTCGTCGTGATGGCGGTCCGCGATGGGCGCACCGTCGGTGTATTCCAGTTTCCCTTCACGGATCTCGATCCTGAGCTGCCCGATGACGAGTTTTTGTATGAATTCGTGACGCAATACTATCTCGCGCGCCACGAGAACGCTCCCCAGCTTCTGCCGAGCGAGGTGTTGCTGCCGCCTGCCGCGGAGGGCAAATGGGAGGGGTTAATGGTTCTGTCGCGCGCCTTGGGGAAGCGGATGGAAATTCGCGTACCCAAGAGAGGCGAGGCCTCCGACCTCATGGCGATGGTGAAGAAAACCGCGGATTATCATCTTCTGGAACTTTCAACCCGCGCGGCGAACACCGTTGAGGATCTCATCGATACGCAGAAACGACTGCATCTCCATAAATTTCCGCATCGTCTCGAATGTTTCGACATCAGCCATTTCCAAGGCGAGGGAACGGTCGCTTCGCGCGTGGTGTTTTTGGACGGTAAACCTGAAAAATCCTTGTATCGCCACTATCACGTCGAGACGGTGAGCGGGCCCGACGATTTTAAAAGCATGCGGGAAATTTTGGGACGGCGTTTTGAAGCCGCCGGAGCGGCGCGAATAGGCGGAAATGCGCTGCCGGATCTCGTCATCGTCGACGGCGGCAGAGGGCAACTTGCGCAAGCCGTCGCGATTTTTGACGAGCTCGGCGTGCTGGGCGTCGACCTCGTCGCGATCGCGAAGGCCCGCACGGAGCGCGATTTCGAGGGCGTGGAGGTCAAAGGATCGATGGAGCGCATCTTCAAGCCCAACCAGAAAAACCCGATCGCGCTCAAGCCCGGCACCGGCGCCCATCGTCTCGTCACGCAGGCGCGCGACGAGGCCCATCGTTTCGCGATCACGTTTCATCGCAAGGTGAGGGACAAGAGGATTCTAGGGAAATCGAAGCGTTAATCCGTCGCGGGATGAACCTCCGTGTCTTCCCGGTAAAAAATCAGGTTATTGCAGCTTGTGCAGGCGTTGTCGAACGCGAATGCCGCAGTCGGGGCAGCGCGCGGTTTCCTGAATCAGTCCGTGTTCGAAATCCGAGAGGTGGTTGAAATGCAGGTGTCCGCCGCAAAGATAGCAGAGCAAGTGTTTTTTCATCACTTCGCCGGGCTCACCGAAACAGTCGGTGTATTCCTCGAAGCAAAGGGCGTTGGGATTGACTGGCGATTCGGCTTCCGTGCTTTCGCTTTCGGGTGAGTTGTCGAATTCATCCATGATTACGTTCCTCCTGACAACCGTCTGGCATCCGTTGGCGCCGGCGATCCATGCGGGCGCTTTCATGAGACTCTTCGGCGGGGGAGTGTGTGGGATTAACACGGTAAAAACTTCCAGGACGCAGGCGTGCAAGATGTTAGCGCTTCGAAAGCGAGGATTTGCGAGAAAGTGCGCGGCGGGGCTTTAAGCCTGCCCGTGCGCGATCAGCGCGATGGCGGCGATGCCGAGCAAAAGCCAGAAAAGAGTGTAACGCACCATGAGCCAGACCTCCGTGTCTGTGTCCCTATTTTAAGCTTGCGACTTGCCAATCCCAAAGAAGAATCTCTATCTTTGGCCATGGAGCGCATGCATGACGGAAAAGTTTGACCAGTGGAAGGAATACTTGGAGTCGGTCTACGGCGCGAATTGCTTCTTCACGAAGGATTGGTTGCGGCGGGAGCACGAGCGCGGCAATACGCGACAGGTGTCGCGTATTGATCGCGACGTGGACGTCCGAGAGAGAGCAGTGAGCCACGCGAACAAGCTCTCGGAGGACAGCCGCGCAGCGGCTACTTCGTCGCTGGAAGACATCCGCGCCGACCTTGGCGACTGCAAGCGCTGCAAGCTCTGCGGCACGCGCAAGACGATCGTCTTCGGCGAAGGCAATCCTCGCGCGCGCCTCATGTTCATCGGCGAAGGCCCGGGCGAGCAGGAAGACCTGCAGGGGCGTCCGTTCGTCGGGCGCGCGGGCCAGCTTCTCGACAAGATCATCGAGGCGATGGGTTTGAAGCGCGAGGACGCCTACATCGCCAACGTCGTGAAATGCCGTCCGCCGGCAAACCGCAGGCCCGAGCCCGAAGAGGTCGCCGCGTGCGAGCCGGTTCTTTTCAGGCAGATCGATGCGATCGCGCCCGAGGTTATCGTGGCGTTGGGCGCGACGGCGCTCGAATGCCTGCTTAAGTCTGACGCGAAGATCACGAAGGCGCGCGGCACGTTCATCGACTACCGCGGCCGGAAACTTCTGCCGACCTACCATCCGGCGTATCTGCTGCGGAACCCGCCCGCGAAGAAGGATGTTTGGGAGGATATGAGGAAGGTGATGGCGGTGTTGGGGCTGGGGAAGGAATGAAGACGCTTGCCGCATTCTTAACGTCCTTTGCCGCTTTGCCGGTACTTGCCGGCGGCCCCGTACTGGTCACCCACGTCAAAGGAGTGATCAATTCCGGAACCGCGCAGTACCTCGGTCGCGCGATTTCACTTGCTTCCGAAAAATCCTCGCCGCTTCTGGTGATCGTGCTCGATACGCCGGGGGGCGTGCTGCAGTCCACGCGCGAAATCGTGCAGAAGATGAACGCGAGCCGCGTTCCCGTCGGCGTTTACGTCTCGCCGTCGGGCGCTTCGGCCACGAGTGCGGGCACGATCGTCGCGATGTCGGCGCATTACGCGGGCATGGCGCCGGGAACGAACATCGGCGCGGCCCATCCGGTCGGAGGCCAAGGCGAAGACATCAAGGGCACGATGAACGAGAAGGCCGTCAACGACACCGTCGCGTTTTTGAAGGCGCAGGCCGTGCAGCACGGGCGTAATGCCGATTGGGCCGAAAAGGCCATCCGAAAGAGCGAGTCGCTGCCGGCTGACGAGGCCGTGAAGAACGGAGCCGTGGATTTTCTCGCGAGCGATCTTGAGGCGTTCATCTTGAAGGTGGTCGAGCATGGCGAGAAAAAGGGCGCGAAAGTCGAGGCCGCCGGGATTCGTTTCGAGGAGGTGCGGCCCACCGTGGGCGAGCGGTTGCTTTCGTTTTTGGGTGATCCGAATATTTCTTATCTCCTGATGGTGCTGGGCGGGCTTGGAATTTACGTGGAGATCACGTCTCCCGGAGTCGTTTTGCCCGGCGTGCTCGGCGCGATCGCGCTGATTCTTTCGTTCATTTCTTTTTCGACGTTGCCCGTGAACTATGGGGCCGTCGCGCTTTTGACGCTGGGTCTTGTTTTGTTCGTGCTCGAAGCGTTCGTCGCGAGTTACGGCGCGCTCACGCTCGGCGGCATCGTTTCGATCGTGCTGGGCGCGACGTTTCTGCTCGACCCTTCGACAGGCGATTTAAGCCTCTCTCTTACGCTTGTGGTGCCGACCGTGCTAGCGATGGGCCTCGTCACGGCGTTCATCGGCTATTCCGTGCTGCGATCGCGCCGGCAGGCGCGGTATGGGGGGCTCGATACGTTCGCTGGACTTTCAGCGAAGGTGGAAAGCATCGACGACTCGGGGCATTCGGGGAAGTGCATTTTTAAAGGAGAGCTCTGGGATTTTGAGCTCGCGACCTCTTCGAACGCGGAGAAGACATCGGTGAGAGTCGGTGATAGCGTTCGGGTTACCGGACGTACTGGATTTCGGCTGGAAGTTTCCAAAGGCTAAAGGAGAGAATGATGTTCATCCAAAGTGGTTTCATGCTGTTTGCGTTTCTGATCGGCGCGTTCATTCTGATGAGCGTGCGCGTGCTCAACGAATACGAGCGCGGCGTGATTTTTCGCCTCGGGCGCGTGATCGGAGCGAAAGGCCCGGGCCTGATTTTGTTGCTTCCGATCATTGATAAGATGGTGCGCGTGGATCTGCGCACGGTAACGCTCGACGTGCCCGCGCAAGACGCGATCACGCGCGACAACGTCACGGTGAAGGTGAATGCCGTGGTGTATTTCCGCGTCGTCGATCCCAATCGCGCGGTCATCGAGGTCGAAAATTTTCTGCTCGCGACGTCGAAGCTCGCGCAGACCACGCTGCGGTCGGTGATGGGCCAGGTCGAGCTTGACGAGCTGCTGGCGGCGCGCGAGACGATCAATCATAAGTTGCAGGCGATTCTCGACACGCAGACCGAGCCCTGGGGCGTGAAAGTCTCGAACGTCGAGGTGAAGCAGATCGACCTTCCGGCCGAGATGCAGCGCGCGATGGCCAAACAAGCCGAGGCCGAGCGCGAACGCCGCGCGAAGGTCATCGCCGCCGAAGCCGAGTATGAGGCGTCGAAAAAGCTTGCCGAAGCCGCGACGGTCATGGCTGCAAATCCCGTGACGCTTCAGCTGCGCTATCTGCAGACCATGGTTGAGATTTCCTCCGAACATAACACCACGACATTTCTTCCGATTCCCATCGACTTGATGAAGGGGCTTTTTCAGGGAAAAGGCTAAAGACGAGCCTGAAGAAGAAGCCCGCAAAAAGATTTCCTGCCTCGCGCGAGGTAGGAGTTCTGCGATGGGATTTCAGGAAGCGCCTCGCTGGAGCCGTACTTGTTTAGGAATCGAATGAAATAATCCGCGACGCTTACGGCTTTCAGGTTGATTTCGATTTTTCTGGTGTCTGGGTCGCGCCACATGATGAGGGGCTTTAAAAGTTCTGCTCCGGCAACCGTCAATCGGTGCTGGTATCGGTCGAACAAGTTCAAATCGAACGCATTGTCTGAGGTAGTCGTCGTTGCGGAGAGAACCTTCGTGAGTATCCCGAACATTCTGTACCAGGTGCCAGCGTGGTCTCCACGGTTTCCCTTTCCACGGTCGTCGAGATCTCCGCGCAGATCGATAAATTTATTGAAAAACGCCGCACGTTCCTCGAGTGTCGATTTGTAAACGATATATCGATTGTCGAAAAATCTGGCTTCCTTGCGCAGAAGATCGTGAGCGAGGATGGCGGATCCGAACATATCGCCGTTGGTGAGTTTAAGGCTTTCGACGAAAAGGGTATGAGGCTCGATACTATTGTCGGGTTGAGCAAGAATCCAATCGCGGAGATGGTTAAATCGAGAGCTGAACGCCTCACGTTCCTCAGGATTTAAGAACATAGCCGCGTCACTTGCTTCCTTGCTTCCGGCTAGATAATAGTTCAAGTCGTGGAATGGATCGGCGTACGGCTTATTTGTTAATTCCTTCCTGTCGAAAACATTGAGAGTGGATACGGCGAAGGCCATGGCCAAAGACTTGGATCGGATCGTGACCGGCTTTTTTTTCGCGTAAAGATAGCCGTTCTTAAAGATCGTAGAGGAAGACGTGTTGGAATTCGTCTTCGAGCCGACGCCCGTGAGGCGGGCAAGGGCAGAAGTGATCGCGTCAAGTCCGGAGCTAAAAGCATCGATTCCTTCCCGTAAAACCACGGAAGCGGGCGTTTGTGCGTGAGCGGGCTCAAGCGTGCTTAAAGCGCAACAGATGAGCGTGACGGAAAGAACCCGAGAAAACCGCCGTTTTTTGGAAAAAGGGATCACAGCT
>JACPKS010000029.1 GCA_016186905.1 Deltaproteobacteria bacterium | reverse complement strand
TACACCACCGTCACCTGGCGGAGCAGCTCCATATCCTTAAGCACTTTCCCAGACCCGCGCACGACGCAGGTGAGTGGGTCTTCGGCAAGCGCGACCGGCAGCCCGGTCTTTTCTTTGATGAGAATATCGAGATTCGCGAGCATCGCGCCGCCGCCGGCGAGGATGATGCCGTTGTCGACGATGTCGGCGGCGAGCTCGGGCGGCGTGCGCTCCAACGCCGTCTTGATCGCGTCGATCACCGCGGAAACCGGGTCAGCCAGCGCGTCGCGGATTTCTTCCGAGCTCACTTCGATCGTCTTCGGAGCGCCCGCGATCAAATCGCGGCCCTTCACTTCGTAAGTTTTCTCTTCCTCGAACGGATAGGCATTGCCGATCGCGATCTTGATCTGCTCGGCCGTGCGCTCGCCGATCAGCAGCGAGTACTTGCGCTTGATGTAATTCATGATCGCCTCGTCGAACTTGTCGCCGGCAACGCGCACCGATTTCGAGTATACGATGCCGCCCAGGCTTATCACGGCGACCTCGGTCGTGCCCCCGCCGATGTCCACGATCATGTTCCCCGACGGCTCGGTGATCGGCAGCCCCGCGCCGATCGCGGCCGCCATGGGTTCCTCGATCAGATAAACCTCGCGCGCGCCGGCCGACTGCGCCGATTCCTTCACCGCGCGCTTTTCGACCTGCGTGATCCCGAACGGAATGCAGATCACGATGCGCGGACGCAATAAAGTATGCCGCTCGTTGGCTTTGTTGATGAAATACTTCAGCATCGACTGCGTGACTTCAAAGTCGGCGATCACGCCGTCTTTCATGGGGCGGATGGCGACGATGCTGCCCGGAGTGCGGCCGAGCATTTCCTTCGCTTCTTTTCCGACGGCCAAGACCTTCGTCTGCCCGCGCGCGTTCTTATGAACCGCGACGACCGAAGGCTCGTTGATGATGATTCCGCGCTCTTTCGCGTACACGAGCGTGTTCGCGGTTCCCAAGTCAATCGCGAGATCGTTTGAAAACCAGTCGATAAGTTTCTTAAGCATGGATCACCATTTGTAGTGCCGGATGTGTTCGCCGCGCTCGGCGATCTCGCTCATCGACTTGATGCCGATATCGAGATGCCTGTCGGTATACTTCCGAAAGACGCGTGATGCCGACCTCTTCGTCTTGATGCCCTCCCTTTTCAGCGGCAGGTCGCTCACGAGCAAGAGCGCGCCGATCGGAACCTTGCTCGCGAAGCCGGCGATGAAAAGTGTCGCGCATTCCATCTCAATCGCGATCGCGCGCTCCTCATAGAGATCTTCCTTGAACCGGTCGTTGAATTCCCAGAAGCGGTAATCGGTCGTGTGGATGACGCCGGTGCGGTAGTCGTAACCTTTTTCCGCGACGATCTGGCTCACGAATTTCTGAACCTTGAACGTCGGGAGCGCCGGAACTTGTTTTGGCATGAAGTGCTGCGAGGCCCCGTCGTCGCGAATCGCGGCCATGGGAAGAACGAAGTCGCCGACCTTAAGCGAACGATGCAGGCCGCCGCACATCCCCAAAAGCAAGACCGCCTTGGGCTCGATCACGCTCACGAGCTCGATGATAAGCGCGGCGTTGGGGCTGCCGATCGAGAAATTGATGATCGAGACGTCTTTCGACGCGCTGTGGGCGCAGCTCATCGCGCTCCCCTTGGTCGCCACCGCGTCGGGGAACATCTTGAAGCGCTCGATGTAATAATCGAAGTTCGTCAGGATGACTTGCTTGCGAAACGTTTTGACGGAGCCGCCCGTGTAGCGCTCGAGCATGTCGAGCGCGATCCGATGTTTATTGACGTTGTTGAAGATGCGGTTACTTTGGTAAAGCCGCGCCTGCTTTGACTGCATGGTCACGCCATAGTGTAACATCGGGTTTTTAAAGGGAACAAGCCTAAAACCGGAGCCGTGGCCCTTACGGAGAAATCGTGAACGCCGACGCCTCGCCGAACGCGCTCATGACGTCTTGTCCCCGCCCGCGCACGCGCCACTGATACTGGCCCGCTTTCGGACTCGTCACGATAAGGAAGTTATCCTTGATCTTTTCGACGCGAATCTCGGGCTTGCCGAACTTCGGATCGGAGGAAAGCTCGAAATCGTACGTCTGGGTGAAGGCCGTCTTGGTCCACGTGAAAAATATTTTCTTGGGATTTCCCGCGAGCGACTCCAGTAATATGGAGGCATTTTTCGCGGGAGCCGTCTGGAGCGGGGGAAGAAAGTCCATTCCGAAACCCTCTTCCTTCGAAACGGCGGTAAAGCCCTTGCCGGCGTTCTGCTCGACGACGTAATACATCCTCGAAAACCGCGGCACGCCCTTTCCGTAAACCGCCTTCTCCGAATCGATCTCCAGGCTGGTCTCGGGCTTGCGCGTTTTCGCGTCGAAGACCGTCACGCGATACGGCGCCTTGTCCAGAAAAGGCTTCCATTGCAGCGCGAAGCCTTTGAACGCTTTTCCGCCCATCAGCGGCTTCATCCGGTTATTGAGCGTCGGCGTGGGAAGGGTTTGAATGGCGAGCACGACGGGATTCACCGCGAACCCGTTCTTGGCGAGAATCTTTTTTTCGGCGGTATTTTCCCCCTCGTGCACTTCCCAGTAGTGCTCGCCGGCGGAATCAAGCTCGATGGAAGCCGCGTAATACGGTTTTTCCGCCGCGGCATCGGCCGTCGTCATCGGCGCCGCCGAGATCTCGGCGCCCGTCTTGGCGTCGAAGAGATGCGCCGTGAGCGCGTCGGTACCGCGGCTGGCGCGCGCCGACAAAAGCACGGCCTTCTTTCGCGCGCGAAGCTCCTCCGCGGTGAAATCGATTTTCGCGTCCGCCTGCGGCGTGAGCTCCGAGAGCGCAAGAGGCGCGACCGTGGGAACCGGCGCCGGTGGCGGCGTCACCGTGACGGGAGCCTTTTCCTCTTTCGCATAGACCTTCACCGGAGCGCCGGCCTTGGTCACCGCCTTCACCTTAACGGGCGAAGCCATCGGAACGCGCAAGCCGGCGGCGAACTGCTTCGGGATAAGCGCGGCCAGCGAAAAATCAAAGTCGAAGGCGAGTTTCACGAGCGAATTCGCCGACATCTCGATCTTCGAGCCGTCTTCGAACTCCAAGATCGTTCCGCTCTCTTTTCCGGTCATGATCGTGTCGTTCGGGTAGAGCGTGTCTTTGCCGGCGAGCGTGTTGAATTCCGTGTCCATCGCGCGCTCGCGCTGAACCGCCCCTTGAACCGCGACCACCTTGCCGATCGGCGTGGAGTAAAGCTCGGCTTCGGCAGTCTTGAAGAAGTAGTGCCGAAACGAAACGTTCGTCGAATAAAGCCCCACGACCACGGCGATCAGAAAAAACCCGAAAGCGAGAACGTAGCGCTCGGTCGTTGAGTAAACGAAACGGTCTTGGTCCACCGCCTTGACGGTCATCCGCCGTGTATCCTCGTCACCGCCAGCGTGACGTCGTCGTCAAGGGCTTTGCCTTCGTTGTGTTCCAGAAAATCGCGCATTACTTTTTCGACGACGAGCGCGGGCTCGTCGCTCATCGCGCCTTCAAGGACCTTGCGCGCCTGTTTTTTGCCGTACTGGGTGCCGCTCAGGTTCTTTCCTTCGATCAGGCCGTCGGTGTAAAAAACGATCGTGTCGCCGGCGTTGACCGGAAGCCGGCTCGAGACGTATCCGGGATTATCGCGCGACTCACCCAGGCGCTGCCCGCTTTTCACCACGAGCGAGGTCATCTTGAAACCCCCGCTGGGCTGCGGACTGAACATCCACGGAGGGTTGTGCGCCGCGCTCGCGAACGTGATCATCTTTTGCTCAAAATCGATCACCGCGATCAGGAACGTCATCATGATCTTGCCCTGCGCGGAGTCATATACGACGCGATTGGCGATCGCGAGCATTTCGGCGGGATCCGGGCTGTACTCGGTGCTCGTGACCAGCATCTCGATCACGCTGAAACAGCTTCGAGCGGCGGCGGTCATCAAGGCCGACGGAAGCCCGTGCCCCGTGGCGTCGGCGATCGCGACGAAATGTTTTTTTCCGTTTTGGAAATATCCCCACCAGTCGCCGCCGCACTCGGTGGCCGACTGGTAATGGCTCGCGATCAGAAGATCCTCGTTCTTGATGTGAACTTCCGGGAAAAGGCTCTGCTGCACGGTCTTCGCGATCGCGAGCTCCTGATCGATACGCACCTGATCGACCATCTGCTTGATGAGCGCCGATATTTTTTTCGACATGATCATGAACGCGTTCGTCAGAACGCCGATCTCGTCATGGCTCGTCACGGGCAGCGTGACGTCGAAGTTACCGGCCGCGACCTGACCCGTAGCCGCGAAGAGCCGCTGGATGGGCCTCGTGATTCGTTTCGAAAAGAGCAATCCCGCGAGAATCATGAAACCCAGCGCCGCGATCGCGAGCATCACGAATTTCTCGGTGAGCGCGTACGTCGCTTTCATGGCCTGCTCGTACTCGACCTGGCTCAGCACGACGAGATTGAATCCCGGCTTGTAATAGCTCGAAAGCATGCGGCGGCCCTCGGCGTCGACGTACTCCTTCGCGCCGGAAGTCGTCGTGGCCGCGCGTGCTTCAGTAAAGAGCGAATCCTTGGAGCGATCGACGTTCGCGTACATCTCCTTCGCGTCGGAATGAAACACCACCGTGCCTGTGCCGTCGAGGATGATCTGGCGGCCGAACGTCCGCGCGCTGCCCGAGTAGAACGGCTTCAAGCTCACGTAACCGACCGCGACGGGGAGATATCCGCGGGTCTTCGCCGAAGCGGTATCGGCGAAAACGATGGCGAGCATCGGCGGGTTGCCCGATTTCGAGATATTCGCGAAGAAAAAGCCGGCGCCCGCAAGGTCGTTTCGGTGCTTCTCGAACGCGCCGCCCTCAAGTTGCGCATCCTCGGGCTTCAGCCCCAAGTCCTCAAGACGGGTAGGCACGAAATACCGGTATCCCGAGGCTGCCGCGAAGGTATCCGGATTGATCGAGAACAGCTCTATGCCCAATAAAGTGCGTTGGTTGTCGATGTAGAACTGCAAAGAATTCTTGAGATTGCCCTCGATGGGCTTTGCGAGGTCGGCCGAACCCAACTCGAGCTTGATCGTATCGATCGCGTTTTGAAGGTAGGTGACGAATTCGCGGCCGGCAAGCACCGATGACGAAGCCTGGCTGTCGTAGACGTAGGCCTTCTTGTCGCCAAAAAACAGGGTTATGGCCGAAAAATTGAGAATTCCAATAAGGCCGGTCAGCAGAAGGCTGATCAGCAGCAGTAATTTGGATGCAAGCGACATCCGAATTTTGAATTGCTGTTGCTCATTGCTCATTATGGTTTAGTATAACTAATGTAATCCAGTATTTGAACACGGATTCTTTTCCGGAGGCAACCGTGCTGAATGTCGTGAAAAACGAGAAAGACGATACGCTGCTGGTCAAGCTGTCTGGCAGCATCGAGGAAAACGTCGATTTCGCCGCTTTGATCGGCAATCCGACGGCGAAAAAGATGGATATCGTCTGCCGCGAAATCCTGCGCATCAACTCCGTCGGAGTGAAGGCATGGGTCAAGTACTTCCAGTCGCTTGCCGCGAAGGGCCTAAAGCTTCGCTTCCTCGAGTGCTCCACGGCGATCGTCGAGCAGATCAACCTGATCTCGAACTTCACGTGCGGAGGGGAGGTGGAATCGATCTTCGTGCCGTTCTGCTGCACGAAGTGCAACACTGAGCTTCTCGGCTTGTTCCGCGCCGCCGACCTCAAGAAAATCAATTTTGAGATTCCTGATCTCAAGTGCTCGCAGTGCGGCGGGGAGGCGAAGTTCGACGACATCCCCGAAGAATATTTCGGGTTTCTGCAGAGGTGACGTTGGAGAATCGGTGCCCTAAATGAAAATTCTTCTTCTCTCGTCCAAGCCCGCCGACATCGAGTTCTTTCAGGCGGCTTCGGCCATCGCGGGCTTTCCGCTCGTCAAAATGGATTCGCCCGAGACGGTCTGCGCGGAGCTGACCTCGAATCCAGCCACGCTCATCGTCCTCGACACCACGACCGAGCAGCAGTACAAGGATTTCGAAAACTGCCTCGCCGAAAAAATCGGCCTTTTCAACCAAATCGTGAACCCGAACTGGATGTTCTTCATCGCGGGAAAGGAACTGCACAAGGCCACTTACCTCGCCTCGAGCGAGCTCTTCGGCACGATCATCCCGCGCACGTTTTCGAAAGAAAACCAGGAACAGCTCGGCCATCTCTTGAAGCTCGCCGGAAATTCCGCGAATAACGCGAACCACACCGATATCGCGCGCTTCTTCGGCGAAAAAGTGAAAACACAGAACATCAAGGTCACCAAATCGAAACAGAAACAGGCGATCGTGGAGTCCCTCAAAAATCATCTCGCGGAGATCGGGTTCAAGCTCCGCACCGCCGCGCTCATCGCGAGCGCGGCCGACGAGCTCATCATGAACGCGATTTTCGACGCGCCCGTCGACAAGACCGGCAAGTACATCTACAGCCAAACGCCTCGCAGCGCCGAACTCGAGCTCGACGAAAAGAACAGCGTCGATTTCAAAGTGGCCTTCGACGGAAACCTCCTGGGGATTTCCGTGACCGATCAGTACGGCTCGCTCGACAAGAAGAAGGTGCTCCGTCATGTGAGCAAATCCTACGAAATGGAAGAATACAAAGTGAAGACCAACGTCGCCGGCGCGGGCGTGGGTCTTTCCAACGTCTACCGCAACTGCAGTGGAATCGTTTTCGAGTGCGAGTCCGGCACGCGCACGACGGTAAGCGTCTTCTACAAAAAGACGGCTTCGTTCAAAGAATTCAAAGACCAGTTTCGGTTCCTCTCCACGCTCACCTACTTTACCTGAATCCGCATGCGGCTCATCCTCGCGTCGGGTTCGCCGCGCAGACAACGAATGCTTCTCGATCTGGGATTGGCGTTCGAAGTCATTCCCGCCGGCATCGACGAAACAAGCGCGCGCGGCGAGGCGCCGCTCGCGTGCGCGAGAAGGCTTGCGCGCGAGAAAGCGCGCGCGGCCGTCCGGAAGATCGGCTATGGCGGTCCCGATCTCGACGGTTTCAGATTCGAGAACGACTGGGCGGTGCTCGCCGCCGACACGATCGTCGTGTTGGAAAAACGCATGCTCGGAAAACCCCTCGACGCGGCCGACGGGCTCAAAATGCTCAAGCGCCTCTCGGGCCGATCGCACTCCGTCGTCACCGCATGGTCGTGGCTTGGAAGGCGTTCGGGCCGGATACTCGAGACGGGCGGCCATGCGCGCACGATCGTCACGTTCGCCCGGCGGCCCGCTTCATTTTGGAAGTGGTATCTCTCGACGGGCGAACCGATGGACAAGGCCGGAGCGTACGCCGCCCAAGGCATCGGAATGTCATTCATCGACCGCGTGCGAGGCTCGTACTCGAACGTCGTTGGACTTCCGCTCTCGAACGTCCTCGAAAACTTTCGGGTGGCGTTTAAAAAGGACATCCGTGAGCTCTGCCGTCAGCGCCATTGAGCCGAATCTTTCGCGCGTGCGCGAAAGGCTGAAGCGCGCCTGCATACGCGCCGGACGCGATCCCGGCGGCGCGCATCTCATCGCCGTGAGCAAGCTTCAGCCCGTCGCGCTCATCGAGGAGGCGTATCGTCTCGGGGTACGCGACTTCGGCGAAAACTACGCGCGGGAATTGGCCGAGAAAAGACGGGCCCTGAAACACCTGCCGGGCCTGCGCTGGCATCTCATCGGACCGCTTCAAACGAACAAAGCGAAGGCCGCGGTCGAGAACGCTGACTTTTTCCACGCGCTCGACTCCGAAAAACTTGCGCTGGAGCTTTGCAAGCGAGTTGATCGAATCGATCGGCTCGCGGGACGCGACCGTCCTTTTTCAGTTTTCCTGCAGGTGAACCTCGACGGCGAAGCTTCCAAATCCGGTGTCGCGCCGGAAGACGCCGGCGGGCTCGCTGCATTCATCCGCGCGAAAAATGAGCTGAGGCTCGAAGGGCTGATGTGCATCCCCGAACCGCGCCCGCCCGAGCGGATGCGGCCGGCGTTTCAACGGCTGCGCGAGCTCGCGAACACGATCGGCGGGGAGCCGCTGGCGCTCAGCATGGGCATGAGCGAGGACTTCGAAGTCGCGGTCGAGGAAGGCGCGAACTGGGTTCGCGTGGGCCGCGCGATCTTCGGCGAGCGCCCTTCGAGATGAGCGCATACCCGTTCCTGAAAGAAACCGCCGCGGGCGTAACCCTCAGTCTGCGCGCGCAGCCGCGCGCCAAGAAATCTGAAATCGTTGGCCAGCACGGCGGCGCGCTCAAGGTCAAGATCGCCGCACCCCCGGTTGAGGGTGCCGCCAACGGCGAGATCATCGCTTTTTTCGCGAAACTTCTCGGCATCCCGCGAAGTTCGATCTCGATCGAACGCGGCGGGCAGTCGCGACACAAAGTGCTCCGCCTCCGCGGCGCGAGCGCCGCGCAAATAACAGAGACTTTGCGTAAACGCGGTGTTCTGGCATAGTCTCGGAAAATGCCCATCCTTAAGTACGAAGAGCTCACGGCCTCCGATCTGGCGGCGCTCCCACGCGGACGCACGGCGGTCTTCATGAACGTCGGGCCGCTTGAAAACCACGGACCGCACCTGCCGCTCGGAAACGACCCGATCCAATCGACGACATTTGGGCGGATGCTCGCCCAGCGTCTCGAAAAAACATTTCCAGATTGGAATTTTCTTTTTCTGCCGCCGATTCACGCCGGTTGCGATACGATGATGAACCGCGGGAGCATCGAGATTCGTCCGGCCACGTTAAGGCGTCTTGTTTACGAACACGCCTGTCAGCTTTCCAAAGACGGTTTTCGCACGATCGTGGCGCTCAGCGCGCACGCGGGCCCGCGGCACCTCGTCGTGCTCGAAGAAGTCGCCGAGCGCATGCGCTGGCGCCGCCGCACGCGCATGATCAGCGTCTCGTCGCGGATGCTTCTCGAAGTCTTGCGCGGCGGTTTCGTGGATCGGATCGCGTCGCGGCTCGAAGCGCGCGGCGAGCGCCTCTCGGATGCCGAGCGCGCGGGCCTGCGCCACGATTACCACGGAGGCCTTCTTGAAACGTCGATCACGCTGCACCTGAGGCCCGATCTCGTGAAGCCCTCGTACCGCGAGCTTCGCCCGGCGATCATAGAGAAAATCTGGAAAATCAACCGCGGAAGCGGCGCCTCCGCCGGCGATGGGTTGGGTTATCTCGGCACGCCGGCACTTGCCCGGGCGCCGATCGGTGAGGCCGCGATCAGCGCGATTTTTGACGGCGTGACACCGCTTTTGGAGCGCTTCCTCGCCGGCGAAGACGTGCGCCGCCACTTTCGCTCCAAGTTTTATTACATCCCGATCTTCCGTACTGATTTTCGGGCTGCGATTTTTCTTTTTATCTATGTACTGGCGTTCGCGGGAGCCTGGATTCTCGCGGTTCGCTTCATGACGGAGGTCCTCAGATGAACGGTTCCGGAAAACTGAAAGGCAAGAAAGCGCTGATCGTCGCCGTGGCCAACGAGCGCAGCATCGCATGGGGGATCGCGCAGGCGTTGCACCGCGAGGGTTGCGAGCTCGCCTTCACGTATCTCGGCGAAGCGCTAGAGCGGCGCGTGCGCCCGCTCGCCGAATCGGTCGGCGCCAAAGTCATCGCTCCTTGCGACGTACGCGACGAATCACAGGTTGAGGCTTTGTTTCACGCCGTGGGTGACGCTTACGGGTCGCTCGATTTTCTCGTGCATTCGATCGCGTACGCCGAGCGCTCGGATCTCGAGGGAAGTTTCGTGGCGACGTCGAAGAACGGATTTCTCACTGCCCTTGAAGTCAGCGCGTACAGTCTTGTATCGCTCACGCGCAAAGCTTTGCCGCTTATGGAAAAAGCCGGCGGCGGGTCGATCGTCACGCTATCGTACTACGGCGCCGAGAAAGTCGTGCCCAACTACAATGTCATGGGAGTGGCGAAGGCGGCGCTCGAATGCTGCGTGCGCTATCTCGCGTGGGAGCTTGGCCCCAAAAACATCCGCGTGAACGCGATTTCCGCCGGTCCCGTGCGCACTCTTGCCGCGGCGGGCATCAGGGGCTTCAAGACCATGATGCAGACCGTGCAAGAGCGCGCGCCGCTCAAGCGCAACGTCACTTTGGATGAGATCTCCGACACCGGTCTTTTCCTGCTTAGCCCCTCTGGTGGCGGCATCACGGGCGAGACGCTCTATGTCGATTCCGGGTATAATATTCTGGGAATGTAGGGTGGCGCACGCGCGGTGCGCGCGCTGTTATAGCGAATGCCAGAAATCCGCTATTTATTGACAAGACCGCAACCTATTTTCTAGATTCTTGTTTTCCACCTTCTCTGGTATCGGGGTGTAGCGCAGCCTGGCTTAGCGCGCTTCGTTCGGGACGAAGAGGTCGCTGGTTCGAATCCAGTCACCCCGACCATTTTAAAAAAAAACAAAAAAGCGCGTCTCGCAAAGAGGACGCGCTTTTTTGTTTTTTTGGAAATGGGAGGCGTCGATTTGGAACCCGAAGCTGGTTCGGCAAAAATAGCAGGAAGCTATTTTTGCGTGAGCACGCCGAAGGCGGCGCAACCCGAGCGTGAGCGAGGGCTGAGCGCAGGATGCGCGAAGCAATCCAGTCACCACCACGTCACTGCAACTAGGCAATTTTTATCCGTCGCTCCAAGTAACCCGCTGAATTAGAATCTATAGGTGAGCGGCGTTCGAACAAAATCGCTTTTTGTTTCTGCGTGGATGCTCGTTTTGCCATTCAATTCGACAGCCTTCACCGGGATAGCTCCGCATTCCGAGATAGCGGTGACTTTTCAAGGAAGTCATTCTGAAATTAAAAGAGATGGCCACCCTCCGTTACAATGGACACCACTCCACTACCTCGTTCCTGCTGGCTAGCGAGACGGCGCGGTAATCTATTCGATCATCGTTGATATAGTTGCGAGGAAGGCCGAGGCTCTTCTGTATGGACAAATCTAATGAGGCGTCAGCCGTTTATGAAGATCGTGCAGTCGCTTTCATTGACATCCTCGGATTTAAGGATCTCGTGGCGCGCTCGGATGTGCCTCGCCTCAACGAGCTTGTAGAGATTTTTCACAAATGTTTTAGCGTTGAAGGTTGGAAGTCACTTCTTCAGATCGATGCCATTCAATTCAGTGACACGATTGTCGTCTCTGCAAAACTCAATAGCTGGGCCGATTTTGCGCGATTCCACATGAAGCTTGGATTTGGCATTAGTAACTTTCACCTTTCAAAACATATGACGCGCGGGGCGGTTGCATATGGAAAATATTTTCGGAGAGGGGACATCATTATCAGCCCCGCGCTCATATCCGCCTATGAGTATGAGTCCAAGCATGCAAAACACCCTCGCGTTCTACTAACGCCTGAGTTTTTAACCGCAACCAAGACAGCGATTGATGCGTCAAACGACCCAGCAAAAAGCTTAATCGAACACCGCTTGATGACTGTTCCCGACCTTGATGGATTTCAATATCTCAATTATCTGCCCTTCTATACCGCCGAACCAAAGGCAGACCGAAGTGATGGCGAAGATGCATTCCGTGACAATCGTAAAAGACTTGCCGAGTGCCTGATTCGTCATAAACAGGCGATTTTAGAGTCACTAGCAACAATCACGAAGGTCGACGTGAGATCGAAGTATATCTGGCTCGCGAATTACCATAATTTTTTTATCAACTCAGAGAAACTAGACGAGTCACTCCTGATCCCTGAAAACTTGCTTATTCTATGAGCTTCAAAACATAGGCATCAAGAACATACCGGGACTTTAGGCGACGGCTAGCATCATCCTTCCAGAACAAATTGAGCTCTAATACACAAGATACTCGGACGGATATGGGTTTCGAATATTCCAGCCGAGCGTCTTTTCAATTCGAAGCCTTCGGTGAGTCCTCGAACGCTTCGCTCAGATCTACGGGCTTAAGCTCGGTCTCAAAAATGTGCTTTATGATCCATTCGGTACTCCACCCCAAGATGCCGTGTAAAAAGCGGGGAAAGAAATTGCAGCATTGGCGCTACAACTGCGTTCAGCCTTCAATGCAGATCATTGTTTTAATCGGAGATACGGACGACGCAGTCAGCCACCCTCTCGAAAATCAACACTTACGCCTGATTTGAGCGGCCTGTACTTAACGAGGGTAATCTCAATCGTATAAATAAAATGTTTGAATTCTTGGTCAGGCCATCGTTCATAGAATTTGAACGACACGGATTTGTGATCATTTGTCTTTAGCTTGCCCTGAGACTCTTTGGACATTTCAAGAATTGGCGAACTAATGCTGCCCTTAAGAACCTTGGCAGTCTTTTCGGTTTCACGATCAATTGCTGTTAACGTCGCGCCACTGATGGTCGTTTCATCGCCCGTACTCTCAAGCTCTACGTAAGCGTCGTAATCAACAACTATGCCAGGACCGTTAGCGTTCATATGGGTTCCGGGCGCATATGTAAACGCCCGGCAAGATGCGGAAAGAATTTTCACCCGTGGTCGCCGTCTAATATCTTTGTACGTCTTTATTGCTGACGTAGCACCGGATACCATTGCAACCGAAGAGCCAACGAAAAAATAGATGTCCTTGACCGCATCCCAAGCGGCCTTCGCTGTATCAGTTGAAATTCCCATAAATTATTATTATCACACCGCAGGGATAACGCTGAACCTTTGTAAACAGAAGTGTCTCTGTCGACCCTCCGCCGCCATGAAGCCGCAGGAGAGAATACTCTACAGATCCCGGCAATGAACTTATGAGATGCGCGCCGGCGACTACTTGGTCAAACGCATTACCGGCGTCAAGCGTCTCACAAAAGAACGGGCGGCGAGCCGTTGCCGATCAGTTCAGTAAGCGAAGATGGGTTTTTCTCGGTTGTGGAGCAATACCAACAGCCTTCCGAAACATTTCGACTGGCGTCTGATAGCCACGTGCGCCGACCAGAATGTCCGCTAATCGGCGGCTCATTTTCAAAGTCGCATTGAGGTCAAGGCGTCCGATCTCATGATCGACTTCAAGATGTTTTACAAACTCGACGATGACGCCCAAGGCAGAGCGGTCCTGGGTCCTGGCATACTGAACGCCAACCGCGAGCTGCGGTCCCAAAATACGAGGCGCATCGGCCCATCCGAGCCACTGCAAATACTCCAGCAGTTGTAAGTGGAATCGCATTGGGAGGTCACGATAAGGCGCAGCCTTTATGACTAAAGGGACACAGGTGCCTGGACTTAAGAAAAGAACAAACTCCCCTCGGCCAAGACGAAAATCGTTCGCGTACCATTCGGTCAAAAGGCTGGGCCTGTCGGCGTCTTCAGTGGGAAGACTTACTCCGAGACGTCGTGCCAAGGATCGGGTTGGGCGGATCAGCAACATTGACGGTGGTTCTATCTCACTGTTATCGGAAATTCCACCGGTACACCTTGGCACGCCGCAACCGGCACCTACCTTTTAATCGGGAGCATCATAGGCCGGCCAATTCGAAGACTAGCGAAAAAACGAACTCGTCGCTGGTGGCGCCTTTGAAAAAAGTCCGCGTCCTTGATGAAGTCCACCTGCTTCATGCCGAGCTTCTTCGCCAAGCGGTGTGACGTATCCGGCAGAACAGCGATAGGTACGTTGAACGCGCTCTAGATCGACGAAGTTTTCACAGGCCCAGAGAACTGCGCGTTTAAAGCGTTGGGTTGACGTCTTAACCGTCGCCGCGCAAAACCCGAATCTTCCGCCGAACCGAAAACAGGAGATCGAAGCCAAGCGCCAGGCGCTCAAAGATCAAGTCGATTTGACCCTGAAGTTACGCCAAGAACAGGCCAAGCCCCTCGGCGAGGTCATGCAATACATCACCGCCGAAGGCCTCGCCGCTCAGGACGAAGCTACGCGAGCGAATTTGTCGGCGGAGAGTGGCGCCGAGGCGAAGGCGTCGCATGCGTCGCGGATGAATGATTGTGCGGATGGGGTGTTTTGTGGGCAGCAATGGGTACGCTGATTCTAAATTTACGATTGCGCGCCACTATTTTTGTACGATTTGGCAATTTGGCGAAGCTCCGCACTAGAGATGTTGCGGACTATTAGGATGTACTACGAAATTAAATTGTATCCGAACGGCTTTCAGTATTCTTCTTGCGATTCCAATTTAACGCAGCCCATTCAAGAGCCTCACTAACAGATTTCTGAACCGCACCGCCTTGTGACAAAGTGCGTATTTCACCGCGAAGAGTCCTCCGCCGGCCCTCTTCAGACGATACAAGGGAAACTCGTCCAGCTACACGGCGCACGACTTTAACAGCTGCTTTAAAAGCGCCCGTCTGATCCTCTGGTAAATGCTCATTCATCTGAGCTTCCATTTGCCCAAACTTACGGGGAGAGGGAGCCGCTAAAACTGCCTCCGCAAGAAATCCCAATAGACTAAGTTCTTGGTTGTTCATATACTCCACTATACTTCTCCACGACGAGGCTTACAAGTAAGCAAAATCCCTGCCATCTCTTTAGCTGTCAGCTCTTATATGCTCTATCCCCGATAACTGAAGTTCATATGCTGCATAACCATCTTCTCGGCCATCGGCCGTCCATTCATTACGGGAATGTGCAGAAAGCGTTAAAATTAAAGCGTCCGCGCCTTGGTCAAGGACGATTTCCCGAGGACCGCCGCTCGAATCCTTCCATAATGCGACAACTCTGCTTCTAGCTTGTTTACTAGGCAAACTTCGCAGCGCCATGCCAAGTGATGTGACCGTAAGTACTGATGAGCCGGGGTCATCAGCAAGTACACTCGCATAACGAGCAGGCCATCTGCTCGCGAGCTGTGGTCCATCCAATAATAAAGCGACGACAAGATTAGGACCAACGGAACGTACAAGTTGTGTCACGGGGTCGTGCCGAGCTAAGTCCTCACAAATCAAATGACACATAGTCAGCCACTCACTTACACTCACGAAGTTCAAGCTACGATCTGGCACTTTGATATCTTCCCAATATCGCCGTCCAGGGTGAAGGCTTGAACCAAGGTGGTAGTTACGGATTTGCGTACCATCTAGAACCCACCTGTGATGTTTGGTCTGATCAAACGTTTCGTAAGTATGCCGTGCAGATGAAAAAAGGCCGAATCGGGCAAAATTCGTTTGGTCTCCACGCACTCCGGCAATGAAGAATGCTACTTTTTCTTTCGCGAGGCATCGTTGAAAAATGTCAGCCTCTTTCTCCGAAAGAGCGCATTCGGGCAAGATTACTCCGTGAATCTCGTCAACCTGTGTCCTGGCTCGACGAATTAGTTCAATAGCACGTTCGACATTGAAGCGCTTTCTCGGGCTAAATCGAAAGAAAGCAAATTCATCTGGATTCATATTGTCGAGCCGATGGTTCGGAATTCTAAAACTTCTGGGTTCAATGACCTCCGGCCACGGTATGACCATTAAATTGAGTTTTTTGTCAGATTCGGAGACTGGTTTAAATGGTGGCCAAATCCATTTCACTTTAACTTCTGAACGATCTACAGCTAGATGGTGAGACAGTGAGCGAAGTGAAATTCCAACTTGCGGTGTTCTCAATTTTGGAAGTACTTTGATTCGGCTAACGTCGATGCGTGACAGCGATCCAGAGACTTTAAGCATAGCAGCCGAAACCCCATAAAAAACGAGGTTAGCGCCGGTAAAGAAGCCTGGCACTCCGATGCCCTCGCAGGCAGCGTCGGCCAAAGCATGGAGCGCGAGAATGGTTTTACAAAGTCGCCAATATTCCTTCTTTGAAATGTCTCGAACACATACTTTCCGATGGGAATCAACAATGTTTATAAGTTCTAAAATACGAACGGGCGCTCGCTTCAGTCCGCCTTCCGCCCATAATCTCCAGCGCTCTCCTCCTGCATCAATCGTTTCGCTCCATTTCTGGCTCTTTTTCAAAAGTCGACCGTTCGGAGGCCAGCGGTGCCTCTCTGGGGGATCAACCACGTTTCGATATGCCCCTGAATCACTCAGAAGAATTGATGTTAAAGCAAACGCATCGGGAGGCCACTGGAAAAACTGCTCGATGGATCGATGCCCGAGTAATTGATCGAGGATTTCATTAATTTTTAGGCCTGCTTTTTGATTTTTGGATACTTTCGAATAAACCATTGCCGCTCCAAGTAATTTAGAGAATAGATTACTCCAGTCCGACCAGTTTGCCCGCGACTACGGCCTCATCAACATTCAGCGACCATAGATTCTTATAAGAGGGCATTGAGACAGTATGCCGTCGAAACTTGTCAAAGCCAACGACAGCTTCGCGGTCGCGTCCGCTATATCGCCGGCGACTGCTTGGTCAAACGCATTGCCGGCGTCAAGCGTCTCGCAAAAGAACGGGCGGCGAGCCGTTGCTGATCAGTTCAGTAAGCGAAGATGGGTTTTTCTCGGTTGTGGAGCAATACCGACAGCCTTCCGAAACATTTCGACTGGCGTCTGATAGCCATGTGCGCCGACCAGAATGTCCGCTAATCGTCGGCTCATTTTCAAAGTCGCATTGAGGTCAAGGCGTTCAATCTCATGATCGACTTCAAGATGTTTTATAAACTCGACGATGACGCCCAAGGCAGAGCGGTCTTGGGTCCGGGCATATTGAACACCAACCGCGAGCTGCGGTCCCAAAATACGAGGCGCATCTGCCCATCCGAGCCACTGCACATACTCCAGCAGTTGAAAGTGGAATCGCATTGGGAGGTCACGATAAGGTGGAGCCCTCATGACTAAAGGGACGCAGGTGCATGGACTCAAGAAAAGAACAAACTCCCCTCGGCCAAGACGAAAATCGTTGGCGTACCATTCGGTCAAAAGACCGGGCTTATTGGCGTCCTCGGCGGGAAGACGTACTCCGAGACGTCGTGCCAATGATCGGGTTGGGCGGATCAGCAACATTGACGGTGGTTCTATCTCACCGTCATCGGAAATTCCATCGGTACACCTTGGCACGCCGCAACCGGCATCTACTTTCTTTTTGACCGATAAACAAGTCATCGTTTACGATTCTTCAAAACAGGGAAAGACTGCCCTTGTTGAAAAACATGCTCCTTACAGAGCTGGGCGTCAACTGAGACGGAAGTGCCTGAAATCAGGTGAATTAAGCATGGCCGGTTCTTGAATGGGCGAGCCAGCTCGCGCCGCCCCAGCCCCGAAGCGGGTAAAGTTGAATGAACTGGGTACGGATACGATTTGAACTGCATATTCGCGCCTTAGAAAACATCAGTTCAATAGGATGCACGTCCTGCCTTGAAGTGGCGACCTGCATATGCAGGTTAAATTATAACGCACTATATCTGGTCTTGGCAGATTAGTTCTGGTTTTAAAGGACCGAAAAATTTACACTGCTATTAGAATGCAAGCAACTCATGCGCATTTTAAATCTGAACAATTTCAAAAAATAGCGTCAGGATGAAAAAAATTATACGTTGCACTAATTCCACGATCACGGAGGCCTTAGTAATTCTTCGGGGGCAACCGGCGCAACAAGATGATGAGGCGCTTGGTGCCATGCTGAAGGCTGGCCGTAAAAAATTTCCTGATATTAAGAAAATGCCTAGTCTTGTGATTATTGAAAAGCAAGACGGCCCAATCCCTCCATTTTGGAACACTCAACTATCGTGGGGAAACAATAGATATGTCGTCAGATTGGGGCACCAGTTCCTGAGTATACATTTTATTTGCGACCTAGCTAAAGACCGCTATGACACGTACGAGGGCACATTGGGCCAGCCAGTCAAAGATTGGCTCGAAATCGTAAGTGAGTTTAGCGGCACAGGAGTGTTTAAGCCTGAAAAAATTGGCTTTGGATACGTTAATACATTTCTCGCCAAAGAAGAAAAACTCGATCTCTCGGATTATTTTAAGATAAATGTAGGAATCGAATTAGATCCAACGAAAACTCCCTTACAAGAGATCAATACACACTTTCGATTTCTGCAGCCCAATACAAATACAAAGCTTTCATTTGATTTGAGGGTTGGTGAAAAATCTGGACAGGTGCAGCTGCAAACAAAAACCTCGGCAAAGCGCCAAGGAATTCCAGCAAGTGATTTTAAAAAAATTGAGGACGTCTTGAAAACAATAGTGGAAATCAAGGATGCTGCTAAGGAGGCTTTTTTTGCACTAACAACGGATCGCGCCAAACGCGAAATGGGGGCACAATATGCTTGAGACCCATCATCGAAAAAATGCACTTCGTGATTCTGGAAAAATTCAGTTTAAATTTAATCGTAACGTTCGTGAAAAATCTAAACAGGCGTATGAACAATTTATTGCAGGCGGCGTGGATTACCAGATCGTGTCTCGCAGAAATGTCGGACATGCACAGGGGCCGCTGCAGTCAGACTCATACGTCGTATTGATAGAGGAAGTAACTACGGCGGCATCGCAAATTGAAAAATTTGTTGACGCATATGACGATATTCGTATTCCGCTTTTAGAACAAAAGTTAACTGGCACTACTTTAGACCCTTGGCAGGACGCGTTGCTTGAATCCTTAAATTCGAAGCTTGGTGGTCTATTGGATTTTCAGACGAGCAATGAACATCGTGATGCAGTGAAGCGAGCAGATCTGTTGTTGAAATTGGCAAAGGCCATAGACAGAAAATGAAGCAAGATGTCTTTAATAAGTCTTACAGCACCACCAAAAATTAAAAATTCAGCGTATCCTTTGTTTCGGCCCTGGTTGTTGAACAATTTCTATGACTCACATTGCTCTTACTGCTTGCGGCAGACCTCGACACTTCAAGTCGATCATTACGAACCACGCTCATTTGCCCCCGATCGGGTGAATGACCCTGGAAATTTGCTGCTTTCTTGCCTAAATTGCGGAGGTCCCGCAGGAAAGCATGACTATCATCCGCTACATCGAATGCGTCGCAGGCGCAAGAGTGAGTCTAGCGGGTTTGAGGTAATCGACATACGGAAAGATAATTTTGCTGAATACTTCAAACTAGATCCAAATACGGGTAAAATTGACATAAACCCGCGTTCGCCAGATACAACCAAATCTGTAAAAAATCTTGCTCTTCTCAATTTGACTCTTGTGCCGCTTACTGCTTATCGAAGTGAATTGTTAAATGTGCTCCATGGATTGGAAGCAATAACTGACTCACTACTCAAAAGGAAAGATAGG
>JACPKS010000035.1 GCA_016186905.1 Deltaproteobacteria bacterium | reverse complement strand
TTGCCGGATAACGCCTAGACCGGCCGCGACACCCTGAGGAACTCATACTTCGAGAATTCATAATCGAAGGTGCAGATTTTTCGCACGCCATGCTCGCGAAGAGAGAGGGCAATCCGCGCGTCGTGCACTTCGCCGCCTCTGAGCGCGGGCAGATTGCGGGCGAGTTCGGCAAGGGCTTCAATCCACGTCGGTTCTTCTCCGAGAATGCATACGTCAAAGAAATCCAGAAACGATCGAAGCAGGTCGAGAGCGTCGATAAGTTTCAGCGGATGAGGGATGAGACGGGGGTGGGTTAAAATCCTCAGTGCCTCGGCGACACAAATATGACTGGTCGCAAGAACATCTTCATCGGATTGCAGCCACTTCTTGACGACAGTGTGCTCAGGAGAAGCGGTGTTAAGGGCGTGGATGATGATGTTTGTATCCAGGGCGATCATTTGTGTTCGTCGTCGTAGGCGAGATCAGCCCATTCTCTGCGCGAATTGAGATCAACGAGCGGAATTCCCAGGTCAAGCGCCCGGTAAGTCGCGGGCTTGCGCTTTCGTTTGGATGAAAGTTCAAGGCCGGATCTGGCCCAAGAGTCGATCACGTCGCTGATCGTTTTCCCCGATGCATCCGCGGCCTTTTTCGCCTGTTTAAACACATAATCACTGAGAACAAGGCTGGTCTTCATAAGATAAGCGTATCAGAATACATATTCCAATACAAGGAATATATATTCTAAGTACCTACGCGCAGGTGGTGCCCGCCAGCGGGCGCGCCACCTGGCGCAAGCGTCTATAGAAACGTGTACTTGCGCGCGTACCGGTCGATGCGGTCGAAGTCGGCGTCAGAAAGGCCCAGCAGCCGGCGCGCGCGCTGGTATTCTTCTTCGAGCGTCACTCCGAAAATTCCGGGGTCGTCGGTGCTCAAAGACACCGGAATGCCCGCGTCGAGGAATCGTTTCAGAGGATGCGCGTCCCATGAAGGAATCGATCGCGTCACGAAGTTGCTGGTCGGGCAGATTTCCAAAAGCACGCCGTCGCGCGCCAGGCGCTTCATCAGCTCGGCATCTTTCACCGACGAAATGCCGTGTCCGATCCGCTGCGCGCCCAGAAGATCGAGCGCGTCCCACACGCTTTCGGGCCCGCAGGCCTCTCCCGCGTGGATCGTGACGTGAAGGCCGGCGTCGCGCGCGCGCCGAAACGGCTCGACGAACATTTTATTGGGGAATTGCTCTTCGTTGCCCGCGAGGTCGACGGCGAGAAACGCGTCTTTATTCTGGATGGCGAAGTCGATCGTTTCGCCCGCGACACCGACTCCGTAATCGCGCGTGACGATGCAGATCAGTCCGGCATTCACTCCGGTTGCGCGCGCGCCGGCTTCAAGCCCGCGCAGGAACGCGTCCAGCGCAACCCCCCATGAAAGACCCGAAACCTTGCTCGTAAAACTCGGCGAGTAGCGCAGCTCGATCGCGCCGATGCCCTCGGCCCCGGCGTCTTCGATCACCTCGCGCGCCACGCGCTCCAAAATCGCGGGCGTTCGCAGAACCTGCTGAAAAATTCCGAAGCACGAAAGCACTTCGCCAAGCGACCCCATCTGGCGCGTGACCCAGAATTTGGTGCGCACCTCTTCCTCGTCGTGAAAGGGCGCGGAAATTCCCAGCGTTTTCACGAGGTCGGCGAGAGTCGAGGCGCGGAACGACACGTCGAGGTGACGGTGCAGCTCCGTGCGTTTGCGGTTTTTCGATTCGTCGGTTCGCACGGCGGTCAGCGGTTTTTAAGTGAGGCGAGGCTAACGTAAAACGCCAAAGCGCGCAACTTCGGCGGGCAGGCTCTTCGGGGCGATCGCGCTTACGTGCGTCGAGAGGCCAAGGCCGTGCGGGCCCGAAGCATCAAAAAGGTCTGAGGGATTAAGAACATGCGTATTCGGGTATGCCACTCCGTGCGCCGTGATTTTAAAGGTCTCGATCGAAAGCTGGCCGTGCGTGCAGAGAACCTGGGTCCGTGATTCGCGACCGGTCATCGGGTCAGTCGCCGCGAAAAACTCGACGGGCTGACCGGTCGCGATCCCTCGCAAGCCACGATGGTTGATCACCGCATTCGGGGTTTCGACGGCGAACTGACCGATCTTTTCGACGGGTACCGGAATCGTGACGTGAATGCGCCCTTGTACGAGCTTCAGCGTCACGCCGCGCTCTTTTTCCTTTCCCTCAAAACGTGAAACTTCGAGGATCGTTTCGGCGCCAAGCACGATCGTGCTGCGGTCGCTCAGCATGAGCTCCACCGACGATCCCGCATCGGTTTTGAGCGCCTCACCAAGCTCAAGAGTCGCGGCCAGCGGACGGCCCTTCTTAGTGCGGAAGGGATGGGTTCCGAACGGCCACTGAACGACAACCGGCTCTTGGCGCGGAAGCTCGGAGAGCACGCTGCCCTTTTCGGTCGGCTTTGCGATCGCCTCTCCGCTCGTGGGCCGCGCGTACCGGATCTCGGTGATTCCCTTGGAGACGCGTCCCTTAAGCGGGACGGCCTTGCCTACGGGAATTCTCGCGGCGGCTGGCGCGGGAGCGGTGGCAGTGGGGGGAGCCGCCGCGCAGGTCGAAAACGAAGCGAGGAGCACCAAGGCGAGTCGCTCGAGCATGGAGATATTCTACGCTAAAAGGTGCCGACCAACTAATCGTGGTGTGCTGCGCAACCTAAAGGCAACTGTCCATACATTATAACGCACAACACCACGAAAAGTAGGTCGGCACCTTTTAGATATTTACGAGAAGCGAGAGGCTGTCTTCGCCGCCGAAAGCATCGTTTGTTCCGCGCGCGAACTCGAGGCGAAACCGGAAGGGCACGTTGTAGCCCAGCGTGGTGTTCGCGATCATGCCGCCGCCGAACGACGCGACCGGGATGCTCCATCGGCCCGCGCGCGTGCCGCGGAAGAGAATAAGTTTCGCGGCGTCGTAAAAACCGAAAATTCCCACGTTGTGCATGAAAACGGGCCAGGTATCCATGCCCGCGAAAATCTGACTGAGCGGAAGCTGGTATTCCGACTGCACGACGGCCGCCTGCCGCGCCGGAAGGAATCCCAGCGGGTAGCCGCGCAGCGGCGGGTCAAGGTCGTCCGGCGTTCCGCGCCCGCCCACTCGCACGATCGAGCCTGGGATGCGCGCCTCGGTTCTCGGCGTGACCGCATAGTAAGCGCGCAGCGAGAAGTTGGAATGCGAAGGAATCGTCGAGAGAATCGGGTTCCAAAAAGCGAAGCCCTTCCACGCGCGCGCGTTGCGCGAAAAAAATCGCCGGCCTTCGAGCCGCGCGTGGCTTCCCGTCTCGGGATTGAGCGAATATGCGTAGGTTTGGCGCGAGTCCCAGTCGAGTGCCGCGCCCGTGCGAAGCTCGGGGGTCGCGACCTCGCGCCCGAAGTCTCCGTCAAACGTCGCGCGGGCCCATTCCGCGAGCACCGAGGGCGTAAAGCTCTGAAAAGCTCCCGGAAACGGGCGCGAAACGTCCACGCGAAGTTTTCGTTCTTCCGAAAACGCTTTCAAGCCGCTTGAGGTCGCGAAAAGAGAAGTGACCCTGGAGGAAGCCGATGGGTTCAACCGAATGGGCCCCATCCGGAACTGCGACGAAAACATCCCCTCTGCGCGACGTGGGACCGAGTCGTAATAACCGAGCAGTGAATATTCGACGGAGTCGACGTCGTCCCAGCCCGTTACGGCGGCGCCGAACTGGTTTTGCGGGTCATTGATCGAAAGATACGGCGCCCACAACCGGGGAAGGAGCGAAGCGAGCGCGTTGTACCGCGCACTTGCCACGAAAACGCTGGTTTGACGCGCTTCCACGGCCGCAGGAGGCATTGATGTATCGGCCGGCGCCGAAATCTTTATGGCGACCTTGCTGCCGTCTTTTGCGAGGAGCGCGGGATCCGCCAGCCCCGCGAACCGGCCGGCACTCGAAAGATACGTGACCGCAAGATGCCCGCCCGCCAGGCGCGGAAGCCAGTATCCGCCCGACGAGCGCGCGACGAGGCTTATCGCGCGGGTTTTCGCGTCCCACCTCGCGAGGTCGAAAAACGAATCCTGCCCGCGCGTGAAAAGAAGCGAACCGTCGTCGAGCGGTTCCGGAAAAATCGCGCGGAATGGCTCTTCTGTTCCGCGTGCCGCGCGGAGCGGTTCTTCTGTTCCGCGTGCCGCGCGGAACGTGCCGCCGACGAGGTGTTCCGGTTCTGCTCCGGGCGCGAGCCGGAGCTTGTAAATCGCGTCCAACGGATTCAATCCGTGCTCGGAAAAATAGATCGTCTTTCCGTCTTTTGAGCAGCGCGGATTGGAAACGCGGTGGTATTCCGGCGCGCGGTAGAGCGGCCGGTTTTCGCCGGTGTCGAGGAGCAAAGCGCGAAGCTCCGAAAATCTTCCGGAACTCGAGGTGAAAACGACCGTGTTTTCGCCGCAAAGGTCGGGGTCCTTCGCCCGTGCCCCGCGCGTGAGCCTCGTGGCCGATCCGCGGTCGAGATCGTAAACGAAGAGGTCGTTGTAGGAATCAAACGGCCCGACGAAATCGTTTTTGGAGTAGAAAATCTTTTTGCCGTCGCTTGACCACGCGAGCCCCGCGCCCGAGATCGCATCGTCGAGTTTGCGCGGCGGTTTTGACCTGTTTGCGAGATCCATCACGTTGAGCGCCGGGCGCTGGTGACCCGACGAATAGAAATACGCGAGCTTCGTACCGTCAGGCGACGGACGCGCGCCGAGCGCTCCGCCGCCCGCCGGCGTGAGCAGTTCGGGGTCCGGCGCGCCGTTTTGCCGCAGCCACTCAAGCTCGGGCTTCATGCGCTCGGCCTCGCCGTCGATCCAGCTTGCCCAAAGTTCCCGAAAACTTCGCGTTTGCAGCCGGCTCGTGATGTTTTCAAGCGTGCCGTTCAGGAAATACGGCACGCGCGCCGAGCTCTCCTCCGAAAAACGCGCCAGTGACTCGGGCCCGAGCTCTTTTGCCATCTGGGCCATGATCGCGTAGCCCGCGAAGTACGCGGATTCGCCGAACGGAAAATCCGGCACGGGCCCCGAGAGCTGATCGAATCCCAGCAGAAAACCGCGCGGCCCCGGGCCCTGCGCGCGCGCGAGCGAATCGCGCGTGAGCGTGCGGTAGAACGCCGCATTGCCGCGGCCAAGGCCGGTGAGCTCGGTTTCGGCGTAAACGGCCAGGCCCTCGGCGAGCCATCCCGGCCAGAAGTGGTTGGGCAAAAGCAGGTCGCCGAAGAGATACCTCAAGAACTGAAAAAATCCTCGCGCGCGATCAAGCGTCAGGTAATGCGCGTATTCGTGGACGGCGAGCAGCTCGAGCCAGTCGCGGTACTCGCCGATCGAGGAGTAGGGATCGGGTGCCGCAAGATACAGCACGAGGCCCTGATGGCCGATCGCGCTCGTGACGCCGTTGGCGAAATCCTCGTTGTCGGAGAGGATGACGGTGATCCGGCGATGATATTCATAGCCGAAAAAATCCGCCTCGCGCTCGTGCGCGCGTTCGAGAATCGCCACCGCGTGCCGCGCTTCGGTTTCGAATTCCCTGGGATAGACCACGCGGAAGTGCTCGGAATCAAGAGTTTGATACCCGTTCTGCGGCGGAAGGTTGAGCTGGTCGCCGACGTAGCACAGCGCAGGACATGCGTTCGCGAATGCGAACGCAAAAACGCTGATGAAAAAAGCAAATCCGCGAAAAATCATTTCAATCGGACCTGAACGGGAATTCCATCGACCGTAAAAGTTGGCTCGCCAACTAAAAATATTTTTTTTACAATACCAAGGCCCACCCATTTCGAGGAATCAGTCGGGTCAGTCGCCACGCTGGTGAGAACTCCGGCTTCTGCGGGTGGTGCGCCCTCTATCCGTCCTTCGATTTTCGTGCCGGAAGCCGGCGCTGCTCCCGCAGCGTGTATACACACGATCCTCCGCGGTACCTGTCCGATCGCGCGAATTTTTTCGATCACCTCCTGGCCCGGATAACAGCCTTTGTTTTCAGGGACGGTGTCTTCGAGTCCCGCTTCAAGCGGCATGACGTTGGAATTGATTTCGCCCGGCACCGCCGGTTCGCCAAAGTACACGCGAAAAGATTCGCGCGCCGCTGGATCAAGCTCGGCTGCGCCGGCATTTAAAAGCGCTTCGGTCACGGCGCCAAGCCCGGCACTTGGGACAACCGCCCCGATATCGAACGCGAAATGCTCTTCCCAAACGGGTTCCGTCCACTGATTCAACTCGAAAACGCGCGCGCCAAGCGCGGTAAGCGCTGATCCGATTCCCTCATCCGCGGGCGATCCTGCGACCCTAAGCAACGCATATTCGTTACCGTGCCGCTCGATCGTGAATTTTTCCATGAAGTGGAATTTTTCGAACGCCTCCGCTGCTTTTGCAGCCGCCCCGCTGGCTTCCTCGCCGGTCGCGTTGTCTTTGGCCGGTGGCACGAGGAGGAGGAACCCCTGATCGGCGGTTCGCAGCACGTGGAAATAAAGGACGATCTTTCCGGTCGCCTGAAGCAGCGTGCCGCGCGCGTGGCTTCCGACCGGAAAATCCCTGAAATCCACCGTCGTCATCCGCTGAAGAAAATCCTTCGCGTCGGGGCCTTTGATTTCAAGGGCCTGCCAGTCCGCGAACGTGTGGTAGAGTAGCTTCGGAAGCTTCTTTGTGGACATGAAGCTGTTTTAAGTGAAACCGAATGGGTAGTCGAGCGTGAACATGCTGGAAACCGTCGCTGATCTTAACGTCTCTGACGTTCGATTCATTGCGTTCGATACCGAGACGACGGGAATTTCCTCGGCCACCGACTGCATCGTCGAGATCGCCGCCGTCGCGTTCGACGAGGAGTTCGAGCAGCGCTCGTTTGCGACTTTCGTCAAGCCCCACATCCCGATTCCGCGCGAGGTGATTCGCATTCACGGCATCGACGATTCAATGGTCGCCGGCGCGCCTTCGGCGGAAAGCGCGCTCGCCGATTTTCTCTCGTTTCTTTCGCTGGCAGGCGCGCCCCGCGTGCTTGTCGCGCACAATGCGGCGTTCGATCTGGGATTCATCGGGCGGCAGGCGATGGGAATTCCGGGAATCCGCGGCGGCGGGGAGGGCACCTTCCCCGCCGAGATCGTGCTCGATAGCTGCATGCTCGCGAAGGCCCTGCTGCCGGCCCTTCCCACGCACCGGCTCGGCGCGCTTGCCTCGCATTTCAAAATCGAAACCGGAAGCCTGCATCGCGCTTTGGAAGACGTGCGCGCTTTGAAAGGCGTGTTTTTGAAACTTCTAGGCCTTGCAGCCGACCGTACGGTGCCTAGCGGGCGCGGCCTCACCATTCTGGACCTTGTGAACCTCTGCGGCGGATATTTCGTGTACGCGCCGGGTGATTCGAAGGCCGCGCGCGGTCCCATGCGGCTCGCTCCGCGCATCGAGGTTCTTGAAAAACTTTGCGGCACCGACACGAAGGTCGCGATCGCGTACGAATCCGAGAAAAAAGGCCCGTCCACCGGCGAAGCCGACGACTTTCGCTACATCACCCCTCTTCGCGTGAAGACCAAGGGCATGCGCATTTTCATCGAGGCGCACTGCCACCGCGACGGCATCGTCAAAACCTTCCGCGCCGACCGCATCAAGCAGGTGAAGGTTCGGGACGAATAGTCGTTCCCTCCCTGCCGCCGATCGTTCGCGTCGTTATCGTCAGTTGTTTAAACCGGCGCGCGAGCGCATTGCTAGCCTCTTGAGAGAGCTCTAACACAGGATTGATTACTGTATTACATATGGTATAATGTATTACGGGAGGCAGTTGATATGGCCAAGACTCTGACTGCACGACTGGATGAAAAATCCCAAAGGGAGCTATCCAAGCTTTCAAGGACGCTTGGGAAAACGGAATCCGAGATCGTTCGCGAAAGCATTCATCTCATGGCATCAACCCAGATCATCGTTTCCAAAGGTAAGCCGCGAATGATCGGTCTTGGGCAATTCGCTTCCGGCCTCACCGATCTTGCCTCAAACAAAAAGTATCTGGACGACTTCGGGCAATGAAGCCGGTTCTGATCGACACAAGTACCATTGTCGCTCTCTTGGATCGTTCAGAGCATCGCCACCAGGCTTGTGTCGACGCTTTGGCTGAGATATCGCGACCGCTTGTCACGTGCGAAGCGGTAATCGCGGAAACGTGCCATCTCCTGCGTCGCATGCCAGGGGCAACGGAAGCCGTGCTACAGAATATTCAGAGTGGGGTCATCCGCATTCCGTGGGGACTGGCCGGGCGAGAGTTGCAAGTTTCGGAGCTCATCCGTCAGTACGCCAAGGTTCCCATGGCTTTCGCGGACGCTTGCCTTGTTTGCATGGCCGAAGAGTTTGCAACAGGCGATATCCTGACATTGGATTCGGATTTTGAAGTGTATCGCTGGTCCACTAGAAAAACATTCAAGATTCTGGTGGAGCCGCGACAGCGATCAAAAAAGTAATGTTACCCGTTCACACTCCGCCCGCAATCCCTTCGCATTGACGAGTGATTATCGCACTGACTTGAGACTGATCACGCGTATTTCGCGGTTTCCGCGCGGTAGTTCTTGAGAATTGCCCGTTTCAGCGGCGCGAACGCCTCGCGTGAGAGATTGCGGATCAGTCCGCGCTCGAAACCTGCGATCAGATATTCAATGAACGACGCGAGCTTCTCGACGTCCGCGGCGTCGACCATTTCCGGATACGGGCCGTGCGGCGCCGAGGTTTTTACTTTGGAGGTGAGTGCCTTCGCCGGCAAAAACCGATTGTGGTAGTTTTCAAGCGGCGTCGAAATTCCCGCCACGCGGAATCCGTAACAGTTAAACGCGGTAGCCTCGCACGTTCCGCCGTCCATGAGTTTTTTCTGAAAACGAAACCTGGAGTCGCGTTTTGCGAGTGCCGCCGCGCACGATTCAATCCAGCGCGCGAACGCGGGATCAAAAACCGAGCTGCGATCGCCCAGGCGCACGACCGGTCCCAGGCCCGGCATCGCGCCCGCGAGCCGTGAACTTGTTTCGACTGAAACGACTAAAGTCTTTTGCGGATTAAGAATCCGCTTCTCAAGCACGTCGACTGCGCCGTGAAAGCCCGATTCCTCGGCGCGGGTGAGCAATATCGCGATGTTCTTTCCGTGAACACCGACGCGGCTCGTGCTTTCGCGCCCACCGTTTGTTTGTCGCGCGTGTCTGCGTGTTTTTCCCGCGCGAACGTATCCTTCCAAAATCGCGCAAACACCAATCAGGTCGTCAGCGGCTTTCGTGATCCACTTTCCGTTCTTCAAAGCCACGCCTTGAGGAATTCCCGCGCGCTCGTACCAAAGGCACGCGCCCCAGGGGCCGAGGCTCTTGAATCCGGCTGGCGTGCACGCGCGCTCCATGAGTTTGCGTCCGAGCCCGCGCGCCTGGCCGAACGACGAAACCTTTCGCGCGAGAACTTCGATCACGGCTTTTTCAGGCCCTCGCGCGCCGTTGGTTTGCGAGCGTACAATTCCGTCAAACACCATGACCGCCGAAACGTCCGAAAAAACCTGCACCGGAAAACCCACGATCTTTTTCGGCCCGCCGCCAAGCCACGTCGCGTGCGCGTAGACGCGGCCCGCGCGCCGTTCGAAGCGCTCGACGACCATGCCCGGATGATCCATGTGCGCGACGAACACGAGTGCGGCGCGCGCGGCCTGAGCGCGATTCTTCACGCCGATCCAAAGATTGCCGAAATCATCCTCGAAAACTGGAAGTCCGCGCTTCGCGGAGAAATACCGGCAGGCCTGCTTCGCCCACGACTCGCGAAACGGCGAGGTTGGTTGCGAGAGGATGAGTTCAATCGTGTTTCCGAGATTTGATTTGCGCTTCGGCATGCTGCGGATGATCGCACGAGCCGCCGCGTTTTGCCAGCCGCGCGCGGCACTACTCACTTGTGCCGCGGGCCGCGCGGCACTAGGATGCGAATTCGCATGGCCACAAAACCCGACAGGAAAAAACTGATCCAGATGCTCCAGGACATGGCGCAGCTCATGAAAATTCTCGGCGAAAACGATTTCAAGATCCGCGCGTTCGAAAAAGGCGCAGGCGCACTCGAAGCTTCAGAGGCTGGTCTCGACGACATCGCACGGGGCAAGATCAAGGTCGCGGGCATCGGCGATGGTCTTAAGTCGGCGATCCGCGAGTTTCTCGAAGACGGAGACATCAAGGCGCATGCCGAGCTTTCAGCCAAAGTCCCCGCGGGCGTCATCGCGCTGCTCGAGATCCCGGGCCTCGGACCCAAAAAAGCGATGATGCTTCACGAGGAGCTCGGCGTCGCGACGATCGGCGAACTCGAATACGCCTGCCGCGAAAATCGGCTGATTTCGATCAAGGGTTTCGGGCCCGCGATGCAGGAAAAAGTCTTAAAGAGTATTGAGCAGTGGAAGCAAAGCCAAGGCAAACTTCTGCTCGACGCCGCGCTTGAGCTCTACGCCCGCATCGAAAAGAAACTTCACGGAGAATTCAAAGGCGCCGCCGTTCGCGCCGTCGGGCAGCTCGGGCGTTACCGGGAAATCATCGAACATCTCGAAGTCGTCGTGAGCGGGAAGGTGAGTGTTGCCGCCGCGAAAGAGGCGCTCGCGGGCTTTCTCGATGATTCCGCCGAACGCGACGAGCACGGCCTTCATGCGATCACCGGCGTGTTCAAAGACGGCGTGCGCCTGACGCTTTGGATTTCGCCGCAAGAGCCCGACGCAAACTTGCTTCTTTGGCTCATGGCCGACGAAATCCTGCGCCCTCGCCTCGCGTCCGACGCAGCCGCGTTTCATTCCTGGGAATTCACCTGGCTTGAGTCCGAGTGGACCGGCCGGAAGCGTAACCCCTCCGCCGACGCGTATCGCGTGGGCCGCGACGGCGGCGTGCGCGGGATTTTTCACAACCACACGAATTTCAGCGACGGGCGGAATACGCTCGAGCAGATGGTGAGGGCCGCTGAAAAACTTGGCTTCGAGTACATCGGCATCTCCGACCACAGCCAGTCTGCGTTCTACGCGCATGGGCTCAAGCCCGACCGCATCCGCGAACAGCGCAAATTGATCGGCGAACTCCAAAAAGGAGTCTCGATCCGCATCTTCCATGGAGTCGAGAGCGACATCTTGGCCGACGGCGCGCTCGATTACGACCGCGACGTCCTCGAGAGCTTCGACTTCATCGTGGGCTCGGTGCATAGCCGCTTCAAGCTGGACGAAAAAGAAATGACGGCCCGCCTCGTGCGGGCACTTTCGCATCCCGCGGTTACGATCTGGGGCCATCCCACCGGCAGGCTCGTGCTCGGTCGTGCGGGATACGCTTTGGATTGGGACGCGTGTCTCGCCGCCGCCGCGAAAAACGGCGTGGCCGTCGAGCTGAACGCGCACCCGCAGCGCCTCGACGTGGATTGGCGCATGGGTGCTGAGCTCGAACGGCGCGAAGTCTCGATCTGCATCAATCCCGACGCCCACAGCGTCGAGGGACTGAGCGACACGCGGATTGGCGAGCGCATCGCCGAGAAGTCGATGATACCAAGACATCTCATCTTGAACCGCAGGGGCGTTTCGGAAATGGAAAAATACCTATGGCAGCGAAAAAAACGGCTCAAGGCAAGCTAAGGGCGCGCGACACGCGCTCAAAGCAACCAGCTGCGCACGGCATGCGCAGCAAGCAACCAGCGACACGCGACCAGAAAAGAGCTCTCGAAATTGTCCGCGTGCTCAAGCGCGCCTATCCCGGCGCAAAATGCTCGCTCGATTATTCCACGCCATATCAGCTTCTCGTTTCGACGATTCTTTCCGCTCAATGCACCGACGAGCGCGTCAATAAGGTGACGCCGGCACTCTTTCGCCGCTTTCCCGACGCGCGTGCGATGGCCAAGGCTGATCTCGAAGCGATCGAACAGCTCGTCAAAACGACGGGCTTTTACAAAAGCAAAGCGCTTTCGCTCTCCGAATCCGCCCGCGCAATCGCGGAGCGGCATGGCGGCGAAGTGCCGCGCGACCTCGAAGCGCTCGTGAAACTTCGCGGCGTGGGCCGCAAAACCGCGAACGTCGTTTTAGGCAACGCGTTCGGAAAACCCGAGGGCGTGGTCGTCGACACGCACGTGGGCCGGCTTTCGCGCAGGCTTGGGCTCACGAAGCAAACGGATCCCGTGAAGGTCGAGCATGAGCTTGCGGCGATCGTTCCCAAAAAGGAATGGACGATGTTCTCGCACCTTCTGATTCACCACGGGCGCGCGCGCTGCATGGCGCGAAATCCCGACTGCGTCGGCTGCGAAATCAGCGAACTTTGCCCGAAGATCGGCGTCATGCTCAAAACCAGGCCGCGCAAGATCGCGTACGACGAACTGAAAAGCGAACCTTGGAAAGGGAAATGAATGTTCAAAGGCAGAGCAAACCCCGAAGCGGCGCGCGCGGTTCTCGAAAGAAAGGGACTGCACCCCGACCAGCGCCGCATGTTCTGCGGCATTCCCGTGTCCTCGCTCGCCGTAGGCACGTATCTCGGCCCCATGGACGAAGCCACCGATCACAAGGTGACACTTGCGTGCCTTAAAGCTATCGAGCTCGGCGTGAACTTCATCGACACCGCGATCAACTATCGCGGCCAGCGCGCCGAGCGTACGGTCGGAGAAGCCTTCCGCCGCGGACTTTCCGCCGGCGCGTTCAAACGCGAGGAAATTTTCGTTTCCACCAAGTGCGGCTTCGTTCCGTACGAAGGCGCGCCCACGCGCGACATCGGCGCGCTCTTCGAGCAACAGTACGTCGCCAAAGGCATCGCGAGAAAATCGGATCTCATCGCGGGCTGCCATTGCATGGAGCCCGCGTATCTCAGGGATCAGATCGAACGCAGCCGCAAGAACCTGCAACTTGAGACGATCGATTTGCTTTACGTGCACAATCCCGAAACGCAACTCGAAGAGCTTCCCGCGCGCATTTTCTACGATAAGCTTGAAAAAGCGTTTGAAGCGCTCGAGGGCGAAGTTCGCGACGGAAAGATCGCGGCTTACGGAATGGCGACCTGGGATGCGTTCCGTGACGAAGAGACCGCGCAAACCCACGTGAGCCTCGAAAAATGCGTCGAGGTGGCACTTCGCGCCGCGAAAAAAGCCGGATCACGCGAGCCTCATTTCAAGGCGGTGCAGCTGCCGCTCAATCTCGCGATGCCCGAGGCCGCGCTGATGGCGACTCAAGAGATCGCCGGCGAAAAAATTCCCGCGATCGAAGCCGCGAAGAAGCTCGGCTTAAGCGTGGCTCTTAGCGTGCCGCTCTTTCAGTCGCGCCTCTGTCACGGACTTCCGGATTTCATCGTAGACGCGTTCCCGAAAGACTACTCGCAAGCGCACTGCGCGCTTGCCTTCGCGACTTCGTTTTCCGCCGTCGATTGCGCGATGCTCGGGATGAAACAACTCGAGCACGTCGAACACAATTTGCGATTTTTGAAATTCCCGCGCCTGGCGCCCGCGACGCTGAACAAAGTGATCGAGGCGATTGTGCGTTAACAAAAAGGTGCCGACCTACTTTTCGTGGTGTGGTGCTTCACAAAAAGTAGGTCGGCACCTTTTCGTGGTGTGGCGCGCCAAAAAGAAGTTATTGATGCCCTTTGAAATACTCTTCGGCTTCGGGCTTATTCCGGAGACCCCAACTCAGCAAAGCTTCGGATCACGTACACGCCCGATCCCTTGAGTTCGATATGCCGCGCGTAAAGCGAATTAAAATGAAAATTCATCGCGCGCGGAAATTCTTGCGCGAAGAGCTGGACGTTGGCGGGTTCGTTGTCGAATGTCGCAACCACCTCGCCTTCCGATCGGATCGTCCGAATCGCCTGTTTTTTGAACAGCAGATCGTCTTGTCCGTACGCGGGCTTCAAAAACACTGAAATGCCGTGGCCAGAATGAGGAAAGCCGTGCTTTTCGAGCGCTTCTATCGTGCCGCGGCTCATGTTCGGTACGTCGCGTCCCGACAGATACGTGAGATGCGCGCCGGCTTGGTGCAGGGCACTCACGCATTCCGCGGCGCCGGGATAGGGCCGATCCATCAGCACGAAATCATCCGCGAAAAAATGTTTGAACCAGTACGTCTCCACGAGTTTGATGAAGTGTGCGGAGCGTTCGGAGTGCCGATCGATGCCTTTCGCGTTGAGCGTGGATTCGATCGTATAGTGAAAATCGGAATCTTTGATTTTTTCAAGGATAGCAACCTGCGTCGGGAACTCGGCCCGAATCTTTGGCTGCAGCGCAAAACGGCGGAGGATTTCAAAGTGACGATGGTTTACATTGAATAATGTACCGTCAAGATCAAGTATGACGAGTGGTTTCTTTGTTTTTTCAATAATTCCAATAAGCTTATTCAGAAACCCAAGTGATTCTCGGGCTGCCGTCCTACTCATATTTACAATGAATTAGCTTACCTTCTCAATACGGTAAACCATTTTTACTACGCCTATTGCCAACCAAAGTGCGGTTTGCTAACACTCTGTGGCAATTGATGCAAAAGGGGCATTTTTAAAGGGGGAGAGAGATGAATTCGGATAAGTACAGGGTCAGTGTGTTTGGAATCCTGATGGCCGGTTTTCTCGCAACCGCGGCGAACGCCGTATACGCCGCTCCGTCACGCGACGAAGTTTATCGAAGCGACAAGCTCAAGACGGTCGTCTACCGCGATGGCACCGACAAAAACATTTTTTGGTACCTGCCTCCGGTAAAGCTTTACGACGACAACGGCACGGTTGTTTATTACAAGCGCCCGAAAGGCGCGACGATGGATTATTACTTTTACATCGTCGCTTACATGAACGACGAGCTCGTGAACTTTCTCGCCGGCGAAATCCCCGGTCTCACCGAACGGACGCAATTCAAACCGGTCATCGTGAAAAAATTCGGCATCAAGGTGAGCCAGTTCGAATCGACCGCGATGAGCGAAGAGATCACCGATTATCAGTACCTGAATGCTCCTCATCTCGTGAAATTCTCGCTTGCGCAGGCCGATGCCGACGAGTTCGAGTTCTTCTTGAAGAACAAGCCCGGCGTGCAGGCGAACGTGATTTTTCAGTTCATCGCCGAACGCCAGGACAAGTATCTGACGATCGAGCTCTCGCACCGCGAGATTTATGATGCTCTCGGCATCAAGGTTTCGGGGCGTTACACCTTCACGAAAGCGCAGATCGAGGCCGCGGTTTCGAAGTACCTTTCGAGCAAGGAACTCAACATCAAGGGGAAGGGCGATCTTCCGATTCCCGACATCGTCAATCGCGTGATTGCCGAATGTTTCACGCCGGTAACACTTAGGGGGAACGGCTACAACAATGGATATGGCGGCTACAACAACGGCTACGGCGGGTACAACGGTGGGTACAATGGTGGTTACGGAAACGGCGGCGGTTATGGCTGTGCGTACGACGACTACGATTGTGACGGCTATCCGGATGGCGGCTACAACAACGGCGGTTACAATAATGGCGGCGGTTATAACAACGGAAACCGCAACTATCCGAATGGCAACCGAAACCCGAACGGAAAACCGAACACCACGGTTCCCTCGAACGTGGGTGGCGGCAACGGCGGCTTCGTGAATAACCTTCGTGCCGCGGATGACAAGAACAAGGCCATGGCGAATAACTACCGCTTGCTCAATTGGGCGACGGCGGTGCCGGCCGATACGACCGGGGGCGATTATCCGGGCGGCGATGATCCGGGTCCGAACGATGATCCCAAGCCGAACCCGAATCCAGGCAATCCGGGCAATCCGAACCCGCCAGTGCAGAGCGGCGGTAATGCCGAGCTGGCCTTCGAGTTCAAGAAAGAGCTCGCGACGAGTAACCAGACGTTCCTCTATCAGGACATCCGTTACGCCGACTCGACCGAAATCGCGTCGGTGCCGGTGTACCTCTCGGTGGCGTCGGGCGCTTCGGTGACGAACAAGCCCAACGTGGGACAGATCGCCAAGCGCGACTATGTCGTCGAGTATTACAACTCGGCGGCCAGGCCACTTAAAACGGGCATCATCGTGAAGACCAACGAGCAGTACACGGTCAACGCGGTCTTCGCGTTGGCGGCTCAGAGCAGCTACAGTGACGACGTGAAGCGTTGGTATCGCCCGGATCTGGCCGACAGGTCGGTGACGCAGAACCTGTACTATCGCATCGGCGACGGGCCGTGGACGGCGGTCGACACCGACAAGCTCATCGACGGTCGCGCGGTGATCAAGGCCGAGTCGATTTACAAGGGCGAGTTGCAGTTTTTCCTGGATCGTGAAATGATCTGGAAAAAGATGGATCCGGAATTCACGGAAAGCAGCATGCTCGGACTTGTGGGGGCGATTCTCACGTATCCCAAAACCTATCCTCAGTTCAACATCGTGGTGACGGGACGCCGTTACGACTTCAAATGATTTTCGCGAGCGGCACCTCGATGCGGATTATCGGCTCTCTTATTCTGTTTGGCCTCGCGATGGTCGTGGCGCCTGATACGGGAGCAGCGGGGAGCAGTGGCCCGAAGCAGTCGCACGCTGAGCAGGGGAAAGAGCTGTATCGGGCCAAGGGCTGTGTTGCCTGTCACAGCACCGATGGTGTGCGCAGGGCAGGTCCATCACTTCTTGGCGTTTTTGGCAGGGTCGTGGAAATGCAAGATGGAAGTAAAATCACGGTTGACGAAAACTACTTCCGCCAATCGCTGATGGAGCCGCAGGCGAAAATCGTGAAAGGTTTTTCACCCTCGATGCCGGGATACAAGGGGCGTCTGACCGACGACGAGGTCAAGGATCTGATCGTGTATCTGAAGAGCCTTAAGGGAAAAGCAAAATAAGCGAAGCGCGCGCTCCGGGAGCAATACGCCTCAGAGTGCCGTTTCCACCACTGCTACGACGTCGAGGTCATCTCGATTCGGATAGCATTGGCATGCCAGCCGCCAGCCCTCGGCGATTTTAGCTGAACCAAGATGCGCTTGCTCTTCGGCTGTTACTTCCGATAATAGCGCGCGCACGCGTGGATTGTTGATGCGCACGCGGTCGCCGCCGCAGATTCCGTGACCGCCGCATTCGCTTCCGATCTCAAGCTCGATGATCTGCGCGTGGCCAAGTAGATTGAGGTTGCGCATGCACGCGCCGCAGTCGTGTTCAGTGCCGTCGGGCATGCGGAAATGAATCGTAGGCATAGGTTGCTTCTACCGGACCGCGTCGAGGGCTGTCTAGCGCCTCGGTTCGGCATTCAATATTTTGAATATGGAGTTGGAGTGAGTGCGCTCTTTTCGGGGCATGCGGCGTCCCGTCCCAAGCCGAAACTTGCATTTCCGCCATACGGCGGACAAAATCAATCCTATGCGACTTCCGCTGCATGCTACTATCGGCGCGGTGATTTTTCTGACGGCGTGGATTTTTCCGCCCGCCCCGTCCGCGCGCGCGGCACAAAATCCCATGTTCGGGTACCCGCATCTGCTCGCGAGCCCGTTTACGCTTCCTGCCGGACGCCTCATCATCGGCACCGAAGCGGCGCTCGGAGTCACCGATTTCTTCGAGGTCGGAACGAGCGTGCTCCGCGATTTCTACAAGATTTACAACGCCAGCGCCAAGCTTTCGCTCGTGGATTTCGAGGGCTTCGCGCTCGCGGTCACCGGCGGCTTTGAGACGTACAACTACCGCGACATCTATCCGACGAATCCCGATCTCACGGTCACTTCGCTTCTGCCGGGCGCGGTGGCGGCGTTCGAGCTCCTTCCGCGATTCGCGATTTTCGCGGGCGGAAACTTGAGTTACACCAAAGCAAACCTGCGAAGCTCGGGCATCGAGACCTCCGGCTACATCCGCGGAGCGCGCCTGGAGAGCGATTTTGGGTGGGCTTATAATCCTCCGGGGGCAACGGGAAGCGGGAAGCGCTCATCCGGTGCGGCACGCGGGGTAGGGAACGTGCTGTCTGGCGGCTTGAGTTACGACGTGACCTACAGTCTTGTCGGAATGGGGATCAGCCATCACTGGCCAGGACTTCATCTCGGCGCGCATTACTATCCGAACGCCGACCGTTACAAATTGCAGCCCATCATCGCGGGCGGGGCCGTCGTCGATCTCTAAAAGGTGCCGACCTACTTTTCGTGGTGTGCTGCGCT
>JACPKS010000034.1 GCA_016186905.1 Deltaproteobacteria bacterium | reverse complement strand
TTACTGACAGGGCACAGTGCCCTATGTGCGAATGTCAATTTTGTTGGGTTTGAGCAATGCAACGTTTGATCTACGGTGAATTTCGAACAAGTTGACATTTGCACACGAGCCGACATCCTCTTTAAGCGGGAGGGAAGCGTGCGTCTGTAATGCATTTTATTCAAAACGAAAGACGCCGGTTTTGACAAATGGTTGGATAGGGATTGGCCACTACGGTCGTCGCATCCCGCTCCTCCCTGCGTGGCCTCGCCTTCGAAATCTAAAAAAGACATCGTGTCTTTTTTGCGGCGCACGCCGCGCTCAAAATATCGCGCGCCCCGCACCGCCGATTTCTCCGCTTCAATCCCTACCGACTTCCTGCCACTTTTCGTCAAAACACTCCCCAGCAAGGAAGACGACGACGAACGACGAAACTAGCCATGTGGGCTGTTGAGGAAGTGAGGAGGAGTCTGACGCAGCTGGGGAGTGTTTTCACGAAAAGTGGTTGGAGTGATAGGGATTGAACCTACGACCTTCCCCGTGTCAAGGGGATGCTCTCCCGCTGAGCTACACTCCAGTCCAAAGTCAAGGAGTGCATTGTATATCCATCTTGCCGCGTTCTTTCAAGCCCGCCGTCTTTCGGATAAGCTTTGAGTAATGCAGCCGGATACGACCCAGATCATGGCCACCGCGCTCTTCGCGGCGGCGATACTGCATACGTTTCTCGTGAAGCGTTTCGAGCACTGGGCGCGTCAGTTTCGCGCGGGTTCGATCGCGGAAAATCTTCTGCATATCCTCGCTCAGGTGGAAGTTGTCTTCGGAGTGTGGGCTGCGGTGTTCCTGTTGGGGCTAGCGATGGCGAGCGGCCCACAGGCTTCGGTCGATTACCTCAATGGACGCGATTTCACGGAGGCCGCCTTCGTGTTCGTGATTCTGGTCGTGTGCGCGACGCGCCCGGTTCTTCACGCAGCGAATACTCTGTTGAAAGCGGTCAGCGGCGCGGTTGCGCGCGCCCTCCGCGTCTCCCCAAACGTCTCGTTCTATGCCGTGGCGCTGACACTCGGTCCGCTCCTGGGAAGTTTCATCACTGAACCCGCGGCGATGACCGTCACGGCGCTCGTCCTCAAACGCAGATTTTTTGATCGTGAGGTTTCCGCGAAATTCAAATACGCGACACTCGGAATTTTGTTCGTGAATGTTTCGATCGGCGGCGTGCTGACTCCCTATGCGGCACCTCCGGTGTTGATGGTGGCGGCGAAATGGGGTTGGGGTCTCTCGCACATGGCGGCGCATTTCGGATGGAAGGCGGCCGTCGCGACGTTAATCAACGCCGCAATCGCGACGGTTTTACTTGTCCGCGAGCTCGCGGAACTTGGGCACGTCCATGCGGTCGATTCGGATTCAGAGAGGCGTGCCGTAGCCATCCACCGGATGCCATGGTGGCTGGTGCTTGGGCACATCACGCTACTCGCAGGTATCGTCGCGACCGCGCATCACATGACGGTGTTTATCGGGCTCTTTTTGCTCTTCCTCGGAGTCGTGCGCGTGACCGCCGAGTATCAGGAACGTATTGAGCTGCAAGAGGGGCTGCTTGTGGGTTTTTTCTTAAGCGGACTCGTCGTGCTAGGCGGAATGCAGCGCTGGTGGCTTGAGCCGCTTCTTCAAAGCCTTACCGACTTTAGACTTTTTCTCGGTGCGACCGCGCTCACGGCAATCACTGATAATGCGGCACTCACTTATCTCGGCGCGCAGGTTGCTGATCTCTCTGAATCGTTGAAATATGCGCTTGTCGCGGGGGCCGTCGCCGGCGGCGGACTCACCGTGATCGCGAACGCGCCGAACCCGGCCGGTTACGGCATTCTTCGCGAGAGCTTTGGCGAGGAAGGCATCAGTCCGATGGGCCTCTTCCTCGCGGCTCTTGGGCCCACGCTCATCGCGATGGCCTGCCTGTGGTTTCTTCCATAAGGTGGCTGCTAACTAACGGCAAAGCACCGCATCAATAGATGCACAGCGCTGCTTTGACGCGGTGCTTTGCCGTTAGTTAGCAGCCACCTTTTGGAAGGCCAAGAGGGCGGCGCCGATGACGCCGGAGGAGTCGCCGAGCGCGTGGCGATAGACCGCGGGTGCGGTGTCCGGCAGAAAGCAGTGACGCTGGATGCGCGCGCGAAGACCTTCGTAGATCTGGGGCGCGTTGCTCATCCCCCCTCCGAGAACGAAATAATCCGGGTCGAGGATATTGGTGAGATGGCCGAGGAACTTCGCGAGCTCGCGCCGGTACTGCTGCACGACGGCCGAAGCGATCGGGTCGCCGTCGCGGCAGAGGTCGAAAATTCCTTTCGCGTCTGGGCGCTTTTCAATCTGGGAGTAAATGCGGCTCGCGAAATGCGCCTCAAAGCCCGCGCCTGAAAGATACCCTTCGGCGCAGCCGTTGCGTCCGCAATAGCAGGCATGGCCGTTCGTGTAGAGTTCGGTGTGCCCGATCTCACCTGCGCCCCCTTGGCGACCGCGCAGGATCCTGCCCCCGATGACGATTCCGCCGCCCACGCCGGTGCCGAGAATTACGCCCACGCCCATCGTTTCGGCGATCGGCTTTTTCGATTTTTCGGCGAATTCGGCCCCCGCCCCACAGAGTGCTTCAGCAAGGGCGAAACAGTTGGCGTCGTTCTCGCAAACGATCTTACAAGCGGTACGAGCCGAACGAGCGAGCTTCAACCCGGACGCAAGCTCTCGGGCAAGGTCTTTGCCCGCGAGCGCTATCGTGTTTCCGAAAAGCATTTTGCCCGAAACGGGATCGACCGAACCTGGCAGGCCGATGCCGATGGCGGAAAGGTCTTTCGCGCCGATTTTTTCGTGCGCAAGCAATTCGGAGCACAGCTCCGTCAGTTGCGTGACGATCGTGGCGAACCCGGCGCGTCGTGTGGTGGGGATGCGTTTTCGCGCGAAAATCGAGAGCTTGGTGCTCGCGACGTCTGGCAATGTAAGAGTCAGGGGCGGAGTACCGCGGCGCGCGGTTGTCTTTTTACCGTCACCCGGACAGGTCTTTGAGAGCGCCGCTTCGGTTTTTGTGCCGCCGATATCGAGACCTAAAATGTACATGGAGTGAGCTTATAACGGAATTGCAAAGGACGAAAGAAGCGTGCGAGGATCGGAATATGAAAGCACAAAATCCGCCGCGCGCGGGCGGTTTTTTTCTCACGGCTGTTTTTTTGCTTTTGCCGCTTGCGCTGAGTTCGTATTCGTCTTGCGCGCCCAACGACGGCCAGACGATGCTGGGTTCATCGAGCTCTTCGTCGTCCGACTCGACCGAGCTCGACGCAACGGTCGAGTCGGCCGTGGGTGCGGCGAACTCCGCGCTCAACGACGCCGAAAAGGTTTCTAGCTACGCTTTCAGCGCGCCGTCGCGCGGCTCGCTCATCGAAAGCGCATACGCCGCGGGTTGCGGCACCAGCCGCTTTTCTCCGGCGATTGGCACCGCGAATTGCGCGGGAACCGAAAACGACCGCACCGTCACGGCCTCTTTCGCGGGCTGCACAGCGGGGCCTGGCAACGAGGTCACGCTGACCGGTGCGGTGACACTCGCCTTTGATTCCGCCGCGACCTGCAATACGTGGATTTCGGGAAGCGCGTTTCCCGGCAGCGGGTCGGTCACGCGCACGATGTCGAGCTTCGCGCGGCAGAACGCCAGCGGCATCAAAGTGACGACCGATTCGAACACGCACGTGAATTATCTATCGGAATCCGTCGGCGGCGGCGTCGTGACGACGTTTGGAGTGTCCAATCGCACGATTCAGATTTCGGGCCTCCATCGCGCGCGCACGCTCGCCGACGGCTCGGCGGGCTTCGATCATTCCGTGCGAACCACGGAGGCGCTTCTTGTCTCCGGCACCAAAGCGGGCGGCACGCGCAAGATCGCGTCGGGCGCCGTCCGGGTCGACCATAACAAGCTCAATTACTCGGCAACGACTTCGTTCAGCAACGTCACGTGGTCGTCGACGTGTTGTTACCCGACGGGCGGAACATTGACCCTTTTGTTGTCGGGCTCGCTTTCGGGCGCGGCCACGGCGAATTTCAATACCGGAACGTGTGGCCGCGTGTCGGTCATCGATGTAAAAGGGAAAGCGAGCGAGGCTCAGCTCTTCTCATGCGAATGAGGGCTTCCTTAGTCGAGATGGAATACTCCGAGGCGCTGCGCCTGCAGCGCGCGCGCGGCCTGGAAGGCGCATGCGGCTGGCTCTTGTTTTCGTGCCCGCCTACGGTGACGCTCGGGCGGCGGACGCGGGAAGATGCGCTGCGCACGCCTCGCGCGCGCCTCGAAGGCAGAGGGGTGCGCATTCTGCGCGTGGATCGCGGCGGTCTTGCGACGTTTCACGGGCCGGGGCAGATCGTTGGGTTTCCTTTCGGCGCGCTCGAACGGCACGTCGGCGATCCGAGAGGCGTGCGGGCTTTCGTCGATGCGCTGAAAAACAAGCTCGCCGCGTTCGTGCGCGAGGAAGCGGGCGTGCCGGCTGCAAGCGTGCGCGTCTGCGGCGCCCACGGCGAAACCGGCGTTTGGATCGGCGAAAGCAAGGTCGCCGCGATCGGACTGCGCTTTTCGCGCGAGGGAATCGCGCACGGGTTCGCGCTCAATATTTTCGCGGATGAGCGGGGTACGGAATGGGGATTCGGCGCGATCGTGCCATGCGGCGAGCCGGGTGCCAAGCCCGCGTTTTTGTATCCACGCGAGCTTAACGCGGATGAATTCACGCAAGTCGCCGTGAGGCTTGAGCACGCCTTGGCATCCAGCGCGGAAAGCGCCGCGGTTATCTCAGCGTGAACGGCATCATGTCCAAGCACACTCCTCCTCCGGCACAATCCCTTCGGTAGTCAAAAATCGAATGTTGTGTGAAACTAATGGACACGTCTTTCAAACGTTAGGAGGAAACCATGGGAATCGCTTTGCTCAGCAGCGAAGGACTGTTGTTCATCTTGCGGTGGCTGCATTTCGTGTTCGGCATCATCTGGATCGGCCACCTTTATTATTTCAACTTCACGCAGACTCCGTTCATGGCCGAAACCGATGCCGCGACGAAAGCCGGAGTGGTCCAAAAGCTCGTGCCGCGGGCGCTTTGGTGGTTCCGTTGGGGCGCGATGTTCACGTTCATCACGGGCTGGCTCATCATCGGACACCGTTTGAGCACCATTCCCGGAATGCTCGGGAGCTCATGGGGGCTTGCGATCCTCACGGGCGGTCTGTTGGGGTCGCTCATGTGGTACAACGTGTGGTTCGTGATCTGGCCGAATCAGAAGGTCGTCATCCAAAGTGCTGTGCAGGTGGCAGGCGGCGGGCAGGCGATTCCTGAAGCGGCAGGCCTTGCGTCGCGCGCAAGCGTCGTTTCACGCACGAATGTGCTGTTCTCGATTCCGATGCTCTTTTTCATGGGGGCGGCAAGCCATCTTCCGATCACGGTGACGGCGACGAACCTTACGGGTTACTGGGTGGCGTTCGCGGTGATTTTGGGACTGCTTCAATACAATGCTTTGAAGGGGAAACTCGGGCCGATGGCAACCGTGAAGGGAGTGATCCACATGGGCGTGCTGCTTACGCTCGTTCTGTACTTCGCGATGGAGCTGCTGACGAAAGTTTAAAAAGGCTCTTTGATCCGGCAGAATCTGCCCTGCCGCTCAATGAGTGACGCGTGTGAGCCGAAATCGTAAGCATGAGCGTGTCAAAGAGTCTTTTGTTTGGGGCGCTGGTCATCGCGGCGCTTCCTCCCTCGGTAAACGCTAAAACACAAAAAGCCGTTGGCTTCGGCCCTGTGTTCTATTCCGGCGTGGCCGCTTCGGCGCTGGTGCCGACGTACGCTTTTGATTTTTCTTTCAGTGCTAACAATCGTATTGCAAGGTCGTTTTACTTTACGAACCGCTTCAACTTCGGGTTTCTCACAGGCGATGATTTCGCGGGCCGGGGAGCATACTACGGCATAGCGGGAAGCTACACGTTCGGTCCGCGTTTAAACCTGGGCAAGGACCGCGTGATTCCGTATATCGAAGCAGGCCCCGTGATCGGCATGTTCGCCGCACAGCTCTCGAGCCCGGCTGCGACCGATTCTAAAAACCAGACTGCGGTCAAATACGGCTATGGCTTGGGAATTGGCTTTGATTCGCTTTCGGGCGAGGAAAAAGGTTGGGGGATGGAAGTCAGTTACTTCCACTTTCTGACCAGCCCTTCGCTCTTTGAGTTCCCTGCTAAGTCACTCACCGCGACGGGCATCAAGCTTGAGTTTCGCTTCCTGCTCAAAGAAAAGTAGCGGAAGAATTTACCTGCGTCCGCCTCCGCCGTATCCGCCGCCTCGGCCGCCGCCGCCATAACCGCCGCGTCCTTCACGTGGCGCCTGCGGGCGCGCCTCGGAGACGTTGATGGCCCGGCCTTCGAACTGCTGTCCGTTGAGTTTTTCTATTGCGCTCGCCGCTTCCGCGTCGGTACCCATTTCCACAAAGCCGAATCCCTTACTGCGGCCCGTGTCGCGATCGGTGATGATTTTAGCCGACTCAACAGTTCCGGCCTGTGAAAACAGCTCACTCAATGATTCTTCTGTTGCTCCAAACGACAGATTCCCTACGTACAGTTTCTTCCCCACGATCCGTTCTCCTTAATTTCGTATCAAGCGCCCCAAGTGGCGCTTAGTTAACAATACCGCGATGACAGCGACGACGGAAGTCTCAATTTCTTCAATGCGCTGCGAAGCCGCGGTCAGGGTCGTGGCCGGGCGCGGCGAGGTGCGCCACGATGTCTTCGAGGGCCTGAGTTTCTTCTTCCCAGTAGCGCTCCGAATTAAAAGAAGGAAACACGCGCGGAAACGATGGGTCATTCCAGCGGTTGGCGATCCAAGTTGAAAAATGAACGATACGCAGCGCACGAAGCGGTTCGATCAGACTCGATTCTGTTCGATCGAATGCGCGCATCTCCTCGTAGCCCTCGAGAAGGATCTCGCGGTCGTCGCGCGCGAGCGCGTCGCGGCCGGGAACGAGCATCCAGAGATCTTGAACGGCAGGCGCGGTCACCATGTCGTCGAAATCCAAAAAAAAGGCAGAACCGCTGCTTTGCGACGAGGTCCAAAGCAGATTTCCTTTATGGCAGTCGCCGTGCGTGCGGATCATTTTCGCGCTGGCAAAGAGCGGGCCGGAAAGAGCGCAAAGAGTTTGAACGGCGGCGGCGTAGCGCGACCGGCGCGGAAGGGGAATCCAATCGCCCTTCAGCAGAAAATCGAGGTTGCGTTCGCCGTAGGTTTTTGGGGTGAGCTCAAGACGGTGCGTGGCCGTTCTTTTCGAGCCGATATTGTGTATTCGCCCGATCAAACGGCCGACTTGTCGCAGCTGATCTTCATTGAGCTCGTCGGGCGAGCGGCCGCCGACTTTCGGGAAGAGCGCGTAAACGATTCCGCTGCCAGGTGAGGCGCGCAATGTTTCGCCATCGGCAAAAGGGATCGCGGGGATCGCGGGGATTTCGTTTTCGACGAGATCATTCAAGAACGCGTGCTCTTCGAGGATCTGCTCGCGGGTCCAGCGGCCGGGCCGGTAGAATTTCGCGACGAGACGGTTGGGCATGACGGGAATGACGGCGCGGATTTTTTCAAGGTGTTCGAGCGGCCCGGTGCCTTCCTCGATCTCGACGTCGTAGACGCGGTTTTCGTAGCTGTTGAGCTGAAGGCAGCGTCCGGTTGCGCGCGCGCCGGAGGCCTCAACGCCGTGAAGAACCTCCTCGGGGGTCAGCGCGAAAAAGTGCTGGCTGTCGGTTTGCAGTTCGCGGTCGCCCATGCCGCGACGTTAGCACATTTACGCCTTGTGATCGAAAACAAGGCGCTGCATACTCATCTTTCGAGTTTTGATGGAAAAAAATAGAACGCCCGTCATCGAAGTCCGCGACGTCCGCCGCACGTTCCGCTCACCCAAAAAGGGAGACGGCTGGAAAGGCGCGCTCGGTCTTCTCTTGAGGCCGGAATTCCAAACGACCGAGGCGCTCAAAGGCGTGAGTTTCACGATCGAGCCGGGCGCGTTCATCGGGCTGATCGGGGCCAACGGCGCGGGAAAGACGACGTTGCTGAAAATTCTCTCGGGTCTCATTCCGCCCACGAGCGGCGAAGCGCGCGTACTGGGCTACGAGCCGTTTCGCCGCCCGATGGATTTCCGCCGTCGCATCGCTTTGGTGATGGGGCAGAAAGCGCAGCTCTGGTGGGATCTGCCCGCGATCGACGCGTTCGATCTTTTGCGCGCGATTTACGAGATCCCGCCGGCGGTTTATCGCGAGCGTCTTCACACGTTGGCTGAATTGCTCGACGTCGAGCGCCATCTGCGCACGCAGATCCGCAGGCTTTCGCTCGGCGAGCGCATGAAGATGGAGCTCATCGGCGCGCTCATCCACTGGCCGGGCGTCGTATTTCTCGACGAGCCCACGATCGGGCTCGATGTTTTGGCCGCGCACAAGTTGCGCGAGTTTTTGAGGGTTTTCAACCAGCGCGAGAAGGCCACGATTCTGCTCACCAGTCACAACATGGACGACATCGAGCGGCTCTGTTCGCGCGTTCTCATCCTGAGGGAAGGCGAGCTGATCTACGACGGCACGCCGCGGGGCCTTACGCGCAGCGGGGAGTGCCGCCTCAAGGTGCGGCTCATGCACGTGCCAGCGATCGAAGAACTTGCTCGCATCGCCGGAGTCGCGCAGGATGCGGTCGAGATCCGTCAGAAGGAGGATGAGGATGGGGCCGGCGCGCAGTTTGTTTACTTCACGATCCAGCGAAGGCAGATCGTGCCGGTGCTTCAGGCGCTCATGAGCAGCGGGCAGATCATCGAAATGGGAATCGAGGAACAGAGCCTGGAGAGCGTGATTCAACGTCTGTATGGCGCCGAAGCGGCCGGTGCCGCGCGGCCCGTGGCGCCAGGCTAAGGCGCGTGATCAAAACCGCCTGGCGGCTCGCCGCCTTGAAAAACGGGTTTCAAGACGCGATCGCGTACCGGATCGAGTTTCTTTTCGAGATTCTGGGCGCGGCGTTCGTGCCGGCCGCGATCCAGTGGGTGCTCTGGTACGCGCTCTTTCGCATCGGTGGGGCCGAGCGCGTCGCGGGCATGACCTACGGGGATATGGTGCAGTACACGCTCACGAGCCTGCTCTTCACGCAGATCCGAGGCGGCGACAACGACTTCGAGCTTGCCGAGATGGTGCGCAGCGGCCAGCTCAGCAACTATCTGCTGCGTCCGGTGGGCGTCGTGGAATTCGTTTACATCCGAGGGGTCGCCCCGAAACTGATGTTGGCGGGGATCTGTCTGCTGCTCGGAAGCGGCGTGGGTCTTTTTTTCGGGCTTTCTCCGCTTCGCATGGCCGCGGGGATGTTGCTTGCGCTTGTCGGCAACGTCATCCACTATCAGGTGGGCGCGGCTCTCGCCACGACCGCTTTTCTTTGGGAAGAATCGTACGCGGTGCTCATGGTGAAGAATCTCATTGTGAGCCTGCTTTCCGGCGAGCTCATCCCGCTTAATCTTTTTCCCGCCTCGCTTCAGTGGATTTGGAAGTCGACTCCGTTCTATCTTTACGTTTTCGGCCCCACGCAGGTCGCGTTGGGGCGCTGGAGCTGCGCTACGTTTGCCGGGCACCTGGCGATCGCTTGCGCGTGGATGCTTTTCGGGTGGATGCTGATCCGCGTGACCTGGGGAATGGGGATCAAGCGCTACTCGAGCATCGGGGGCTAGGATGAGGATACGGCGCTACCTCGAGATCTACCGCGTTCAAATCAAGAACAACTGGGTGCGGGAAGCGGTTTACCGGGCGAATTTTCTCACCGCGATCATGGTGGACCTCGTCTGGATCGGAGTCGAGTTCAGTCTCTTCTCGGTGATCTACGCCAACACCGACGAGCTCGCGGGCTGGACGCGCAGCCAGACGTATTTTTTCCTGGGCATGTTCTTCGCCTCCGACGCGCTTTTTACGACGCTTTTTCAGCGCAATTTCTGGAATTTCTCGGATCTCGTCAACAAGGGCGAGCTCGATATCCTGCTCACCAAACCGGTGCATCCGCTTTTTCTCTCGCTTTCGAGGTGGATCAACCTGACGGCGGTGTTCAATATTTTTCTCGGGCTCGCGATCGTGATCCGCTACGCCCACTCCGCGGGCTTCGAGGGGGGATGGCGGTGGTTACTTGTCGCCTTCTGGCTTCTCATGGGCCTGTTCGTGCAGATTCTTCTGCGCTTCGCGTTTTCAATCTGGATTTTCTGGACCGAGCGCAGCTTCGCGCTCTCGCGGCTGTATTATCAGTTTTACGCGTTCGCGACGAAGCCCGACCGGCTCTTTCCGCGCATGATCCGGTATCTCGTGCTCACCGCGCTCCCGTTCGCGTTCATCGGAAGCGTGCCGGCGCGCGCCCTCTTGCACGGCCTGGAGTGGGATGAATTTTTCCGGTTGCTTCTCGTGCTCGCCGCATTTTATGCGCTCAACGCATTTTTATGGAGGCGCGGACTCAAACGGTATCAAAGCGCCAGCAGTTGATGTGAAGATCAGTAGACCAAGTTCAACGCCCGCATCGCGTTGACGATCCCCCCCGCCACCGAGAGCGACGAGAACGGCGCCGTTTCGGTTTTCGAGCCGGGCAGCTTCACCATGAGGCCTTCGTACTTCGTCGAGGTCTCCATGAGGATCGCGCGCAGCGACTTGGCTTCGAGGCCGCCTTTCTGCGAGAGCAGGAGGGCTGCGACGCCGGCCACTTCGGGGCTCGCCATGCTCGTGCCGTCGTACGCGGCGTACTGATTGCCCGGCGTGGTGGAGATGATTTCCACGCCAGGGGCGAAGAGGTCGACCGAAGTCTTGCCGTAATTCGAAAATTCCGCGGGAAGATTTTCGTCGCGTTTCGGGCCGCTGGCTCCGACTTCGATCCAGTTCTCAAGCGTGCGTCCGGGCTCGGCACCCAGCTGGAGCGTGCGCTTGTTCGGGAAATTATTGGAGCCTGACTCCGTGTTTTTGCCGTCGTTGCCGGCGGCGTGCACGAGCAGAACTCCGCGCGACTCGGCATACCGGCAGGCGGAATCCACGGTCGACTTGTTCGGCGAGTAGTCTTTTCCGAAGCTCATGTTGATGATGCGCGCGCCGTTGTCGACCGCGTAGCGGATGGCGTTGGCGACGTCTTTGTCGCGCTCGTCGCCGTCGGGTACTGCGCGAATGGCCATGATCCTCACGTTTTTGGCCTGGCCCTTGACGCCGAAACGATTGCCTCGGATCGCCGCGATGATGCCCGAAACGTGCGTGCCATGGCTTGCGTCGGGGCCGGTGACGTCGCTGTTTCCGTAGCCCGTCTCCTCCATGTTGTCGGGGTCGTCGCCCACGATGGTCGAGGAGTTGAACTCGGTGTTGAAGTAGAACTTCGCGTCCTTATCCTTTTTCGCCTCGTAATACGCGAGCGCTCTTCTGAGATAAGACGTGGACAGTTTATCGAGCAGCATCTTGAGAGCGAAATCCTTGGCGGCGACCACCGCGGGATCTTTCGAATCGATGGCCAGAACCGCCGGGACGGATTCTTCCTTGAGGCCAGCCCCGCGCAGAATCACGAGCGCGGCTTCCATCTTTTCGAGCATGTCACGAAATTCAGAGGCCCTGGCCGCGCTCACGCCTTTCTTTTTGTTGAAGTCGATGGCGACGGCTTCAAAATACTTTTGCTCTTCAGGCGAAAGCCCGGTCGATTCCTTTTTCTTCTTCAAGCGGGCGTATTCGCGCGTGACTTCGAGAGTCTGCTCCCCGACGTTGCGGCCGTCTTTCGCGCCCAGGAAGTTCCAGCCGTAAGCGTCGTCGACGTATCCGTTGCCGTCGTCGTCGATGCCGGGTTTTCCGTTAAGCTCCTTTTCGTTTACCCAGATTTTGCCTTGAAGGTCTTCGTGGCTGATGTCGACGCCGCCGTCGATCACCGCGACGACGACTGGCCTGTCTTCGCGCTCGAAAAGCATGCGAAGAAAATGCTTGCGGTAGGCGCGGTCGGTGGAGGTGCCCTGGATTCCGTTTTTTACGGCGTCTTTCGTGGCCCAGATTTCAGAGGCGTGGTTCGCGTGTTTTTTCGCCGAGAGAACGATTTCGCCTTTGTGGTTCTTCACGGTAAGGAGATTCGCGATTTCAGCGTCGCTGACCGAGAAGAGCTCGGCTGCCCGCACGGCATCCGCTGGGATTGCAAGCGGTGTGGCCGACGCCGGCGAAGAGAATGGCGAAGAGAGTATCGTGACGAGGAGGGCAGATAGGGTCAGGGATTGAACTTTCACGAGAACCTCCAGAGGGCGTTTTTAAAGTCTGAAATGCATATCGCGTATAACGCGTAAAGTCAAGAACTCGGCGGTTTATAAAATGCTGAAATAATGGCACTATTTCAGGATGCAGCAACTCTGTTTTTACAAGCTCCATGCCCTGGCCAACGACTTCGTACTCTTGGATTTCAAGGATAACTGGCGATTAAAACTCACGCGCGCGGTGATTCGGGCCGTGGGTGATCGCAAGCGGGGCGTAGGGTTCGATCAGCTTCTCTGCCTGCGCGAACGAAGGGCGCTGCGCGAAGACTTGTCATCTATAATTCTGACGGCTCGCGCGCCGAGATGTGCGGCAACGGCCTGCGCGCGGCGGCACATTACTTGTGGGTTCTCGGAGGCGAAAGCCGACACGAAATTGTCTTTGAGACGGACGTTGGATTGCGTATGGCTCGAAGCCTCGGCGGTGGGATGATCGAGTGTTCAATGGGAATTCCCGTGCTCGGCGCCACTCTTGATTTGACCATTTCGCGTTCGCTCCGCTCACGCGTGTCAAGCTCGCGCGTGTTCAGCTCACGCGTGTATTGCGTGGACGTCGGCAATCCGCACGCCGTGGTGTTCGCGCACCCTCCATCCAAGAAAAAATTCTTGGAATCAGGCGCTGCGATCGAGAGGCACCGCGCGTTTCCGCGGCGCGCGAACGTCGAGTTCGTGCGCGCATGCGGCCGTTCGGCGTTGGATGTTCAGGTTTGGGAGCGGGGCGTGGGCGAAACCGAAGCGTGCGGTACGGGTGCCGTGGCGGCCGCGGTTGCCGCGATCACGAAAGGGTTGGTGCGTGCCGGCGTGCCCGTGCGTGTGAAGTTTCCAGGCGGCGTTGCCGTCGTTTCGTGGAACGGCCCGGGCTCGGAGGCGTTTTTGCGCGGAAGCGCCGCGCTTGTTTACTCAGGTAAGATTTACTGACCTTTTTACAAGTTTAGTTGTCCAACGTGAAAAGCGGATTCATGTACAAGCGGAAGGTCTTGTCGCGGTGGCGGCGGATCGCGAAGTTCTCTTTCTGGTTCGAAAGAATGTTGTAGAACTCAGGGTCCACGTCGGCGATCTCGCTGACGGTTTTGCCTTCGTACTTGCCGAAGTCGATGATGACCTGGTTTTCTTCGATGATGCCTGTCACAGGGCTGTTGTTGGCCATTTTCGGGTTACCTCCATGTAGCCGACGTGCACTTCAAGCGCTCCATGACTTGCGCGCTGAGAAAATCGTAACCTTCCGGCAGGAAAAATCAAGCCCCCCGGGCAGATAATGACTTGGCATCGGCAGGAGCGCCTTTTAGGGGGAGTTTAAGCCTCGTGGACGCAGACCGGATGATCTCGATGGCTTCGCTGAGATCGTCGGTGAGATGCAGGAATTCCAGGTCCTCGGGCATGACCGTTCCGTTTCCGACCTGCGTATCGCGCATCCACGCGTGCAAGCCGCGCCAGTAGTCCTTTCCGATGAGAATGATCGGAAAGTCATAAAGCCTTCCCGTCTGCATGAGCGTCAGCGCTTCAGCTAATTCATCAAGGGTGCCGAAGCCGCCGGGAAAAATGACGTAGGCAAACGAGTATTTCACCAGGATCACTTTCCTCACGAAAAAATAATAGAAGGTGACCACGCGGTCGAGAAAGCGATTGGCGGCCTGCTCGTGAGGAAGGATGATATTGGCGCCGACCGAAAATCCGCCGGCTTCCTTCGCGCCGCGGTTGGCGGCTTCCATGATGCCGGGGCCGCCGCCGGTGATGACGGCGAAACCCTCGCGCGCAAGACGCGCGCCCATGTCGCGCGCAGCCGCGTAATAGCGGTGGTCGTCTTTAAAACGCGCGGAACCGAAAACAGTGATCGCAGGCGGCATGAGATGAAAGGCGCGCATCGCGCGGATGAACTCGAACGCGATGCGGACGATGCGAACGAACTCGCGCGTGAGCGAGTGACGGCCCGCGAGGAACAGCGTCTCGCCCTCGGTCGTCTCGAGCTGGTCGAGACGTTTGATCTTTGGGATCGGTTTGAGAATGTACGACCAGAACGTGGAAAATCTGTGAAACATGGACGTTTGCCTCGCGTGGAAGTTTAAGTTTAAAATACTCTTGGAGGAGTCGCAACTCCGCATGGAACCCGCTTGCCGCTTTCGCATATTAGCCGTCGTTTCGCTGCTGGGACTCGCGGCGGGTATCTCGCGCGCGCACGCGTTGGAGTCGTTTCCGGAGTTCGGCACGCTCGAAGAAACCGAACCGGACCGCTTCGAGCGTCCGCAGGGGTCAGAGTACCAGTCGGACGTTCTGACGTACATGAAGCCGGAGGCATGGGAATACGAGTGGCTCACGCATCCCGTCGCGGCGGATTTCACGGTGGGAAGTATCAGCCCCGTGAATTTTCTCACCGGCAATCGGCTTAAAGCGCGCGGGAATCTTTTCAACGCGCTCGAGTTCCGATTCACGTATTTTGAGGAACGCGATCAGGAGCGCGATTCCGCGCACCACATTCCTGAGTTCGTATTCTGGCCTACGGCCCGCGTGGGGGTGAGCGTGTTCTTCGAGCCCTCGTATTACAAACGCCAGGACGACCTCGGGCTTGCGTTGCTTTTTCGACCGAATGACCGGCACGAGCTGCGCGTGTTCAACACCTGGGTTGACGTCACGCGCGCCAAGCGAAACGACCGCGGCGACACGTTTGATCCCGGGGCGCTTCCATACGCGCGAGGGATCGTGGGGCGGGCTTGGGATGAAGAGGGCGGATTCACCGAATACGCCGTGAGGCAAGAGACGCGCACGCGCTGGCGCTTCCCGGATCAGAAACTCGAATACGGGTATTCGAAGCTTTTCGCGTCGCTTTTCGCGCGAAGGAAAGCCGACGGATTTTTTTGGAGCGTGCGCGCGCAGGCCGACCGAAAGCTCGAAGCCCGGGCGCCCGACGGCGCGGGCTCGGCGGTGACGCCGGAAGCCTGGACGAACACGCGGGCGTTCGTGATCGCGCGCGCGCAGATTCCCGGGTTTGGCCCGCATCGCGATTGGGAAATCACTCCTGGTGCCGAGATCGCGCTCTTAAGCTGGCGCACGACCGGAGGCGACGCGAACACCACTGATGTTCTTCCGCACGCGTGGCTGAAAATTCCAAGCTTCGTGTCAGGAAGGAACAGCGGTTACTGGAACCCGGGTTATGAGATGACCGTGCATCGGCCGTACGGATCGGAGGGTGTCAATCCCAGCGATCGAAGCCGCCTCGAGCATCGGTTCAACCTGGCGTACGGTGTTGCGTTCGCCGAAAGCGCGGAACTCCGTCTCTTGGGAACCGCCGATCTCGACTGTGCCGGCTCCTGCACGATCTGGCAGGGCGGCGATATGCAGTTCCGAATGAGCTTTTGATGCCTGCATGGGAAACGTTTTTTCGCGAAACGCGCCCGCTCGCGAAATTAGCGCTCCCCGTGAGCGTTTCGTATCTGGCGAGCATGGCGATGAACATCGTGGACACGATTTTCGTCGGGCGGCTCGGGCCCACCGAACTTGGCGGCGTGTCGCTGGGAAACGCGGTTTTCTCGGTGTTCATGGTGTTCGGCATCGGCGTGCTCTCGGGTCTCGATTTTTTCATTTCACGGGATTTCGGAGCGCGCCGGTTCGGCGAGACCAAGCGATGGTTCGTGAATGGGCTCGCGGTCGCGGCGGGGTTCGCGTTGCCCTGTGTCGCGCTCATGTGGAAAGCCGATTTGTTGTTCGCGGCTTTCGGCATCGAAGCCGCGGTTACCGAGCAGGCGATGCAGTACTTGCGAACCTTGAGCGTGAGTCTTCTGCCGTTTCTGCTGTTCATGGTGCTGCGCCAGTACCTTCAGGCTTTCGGCGTCGCCAGTCCGGTGATGCTCGTGTTGATCGCCGCGAATGTTCTGAACGCGGTCGCGAACTGGGTGCTGATTTACGGCAAGTTCGGATTTCCGGCGATGGGCGTGCGCGGGTCAGCCACCGCCACGATCGTTGCGCGCGCCTTTATTCTTGTCGTGCTCTTCGCGTATCTCGCGGGCTGGAGCCGGCGTTCAGGTTATGGAGGCCTTTTCTCAGGCGTGAAACTCGCGCGCGCGCCGATTCGTCAGATCCTGGCGCTCGGCGCGCCGGCAGGATTTCAGATGCTGCTCGAAGTCGGCGTCTTCGCGACCGCCACGTTTCTTGCCGGAAAGCTCGGCGCGGTTCCGCTCGCGGCGCACCAGATCGTGCTGCAAATCGCGAGTCTTACGTTCATGATTCCGCTTGGAATCAGCACGGCTGCGTCGGTGCTCGTCGGACGGGCCATAGGCGCCGGCGATCACCGCCTTGCGGCCAGGCGCGGCTGGAATGCGTTTGCCGTGGGAGTGGCGCTGATGGGATGCGTGGGGTTATTGCTATTCAGCATAGCCGGACCCGCGGTCCGAGTGTTCACCGATCAAGCGCCGGTTCTCGCCGCGGGAGCCGCGCTCATGCCGATCGTCGCTTTTTTTCAGGTCTTCGACGCCACCCAGGTCATCGGCGCGGGCGCGCTGCGTGGAGCCGGAAGCACGAAGGCATCGATGCTTGCCAACCTTTTCGGGCACTGGTTCGTGGGGTTGCCGCTGGGTGCCGCGATTTGCTTTGGGTTCGGATGGGGGCTGCGCGGAATCTGGATCGGGCTATCATTGGGTTTGATCGTCGTAGCGCTAGTGCTCGTGGCCGTGTGGAGGAGAAAAAACGATTTCTGAATTATGAACACACCTGATCTCATCCTGCAAAAGGAAGTTTTGCGCCGGCGCACGTTCGCGATCATCTCACACCCGGACGCGGGCAAAACCACGCTCACCGAAAAGCTTTTGCTCTACGGCGGAGCCATTCATCTGGCCGGAGCGGTCAAGGCGAAAGCCAATCAGCGCCATACGACGTCCGACTGGATGGCACTCGAGCGTCAGCGCGGAATTTCGATCAGCACGAGCGTGCTGCAGTTCGAGTACGGCGGTCACCAGATCAACCTGCTCGATACGCCTGGTCACAGGGACTTTTCGGAAGATACGTACCGCACGCTCACCGCGGCCGACGCAGCCGTGATGTTGATCGACGCGGCCAAGGGCGTTGAACCGCAGACGCGGAAACTTTTCGAAGTCTGCCGCATGCGCGGGATTCCGATCTTCACGTTCATGAACAAGCTCGACCGGCCGTCGCGCGAGCCGTTCGATTTGATGGATGAGCTCGAAAAGGTGCTGGGAATCCGCTCCTGCTCGATCAGCTGGCCGATCGGGATGGGCGATCGCTTCAAGGGCGTTTACGACCGGCAGACGCAGGAGGTGCTCTTGTTTCAGAAAGAAGGCGAGGCGAACGTCAAAGGAAAGCTTCAGGCGAAAAAATTCGGCGGTATCGACGACCCGGCGCTCACCGAACTCATGGGCGAAGAAGCAGCACGGGTGAAATCCGAGCTCGAGCTCGTGGAACTCGCGGGCGATCCGTTCGACCGCGAACGCGTGCGGGCCTGCGAGCTGACGCCCGTGTTTTTCGGAAGCGCGATGAACAACTTCGGCGTGCAGCATTTTCTCGAGCGCTTCATCGAGATGGCGCCGGCCCCGTTCGCGCGGAAAACCGCCGGGGGTTCGGTCGAGGCGGCAATTGAGCCGACGCGAAAAGGTTTTTCGGGATTTATTTTCAAGATTCAGGCGAACATGGATCCGCAGCATCGCGACCGCGTCGCGTTCCTGCGCGTCTGCTCGGGCCGGTTTTACCGCAACGTCGCGGCTCGTCACGCGCGTCTCGAAAAAGACGTGAAGCTCTCCAAGCCGTTGCAGTTCTTCGCGCGGGAACGCGTGCTGATCGACGAAGCCTGGCCCGGCGACATCGTGGGACTGCTCGATACTTCGGGCGAGCTTCGCATCGGCGATACGCTCTACGAGAGCGACGGCGGCAAAGGCGAGGTCATTCGGTATGAAGGCGTGCCGCGCTTTCCGACCGAACATTTCGCGGCGGTGATGATTCTCGATCCGATGAAGCGGAAGCAGCTTAAAAAAGGCCTCGATCAGCTTTCGGAGGAAGGTGTCGTGCAGGTTTACAGTCAGCCGGGCTTAGGCGACAAGGACCCGGTGCTGGGCGCGGTGGGGGCGCTGCAGTTCGAGGTGCTCCAGCACCGGCTGAAAGCCGAGTACGGCGTTGACGCGCGCATCGAGAAACTTCCGTACCTGCATGCGCGTTGGCTCGACGGAACGGGCATCGATTACTTCAAAAACCGCGAGGACAGTCGCCTGCTCGAAGACCGCGATGCCAATCCCGTCGTGCTCTTCAAGACGGACTGGAGCCTTCGGTGGGCCGAGGATAACTGCAAAGACGTGAAATTTTTGAAGACCGCTCCGCTAAAGTAACTCAGGTGACGTCACGGTCCATGACGGTTTTGCGCCCGTCATTGCGCGCGTTGGCGATCGCCTGATCGCAGATCTGGCGGACCTTGTTCGAGATCATCTCCATGATTTTATCGGAGGTATTCATCCCGGCGGCCGCCTTGATGTAGCCTTTCACCTTGGAAGCGACGACGAGAATTTCCACCTTCTGCTCATTTTCACTCATGTTTTCTCTCCTCTTTGTTGCAACTGAAGTGGGTCGGTGTATCGATCGATCGCACTTTGGGCCGCGCTCTTGGCGCGCTCGATGGATTGAATGATGGATTGTTTGGGCGTCTTTCTCAAGTCCCAGCTTAATTTGATCCACGAGAGCGAGCGGATCGCCCATTTCGTCGGATCCCAGTGATACCACCGGATGCCGTTTCGGTAATCACTCGGAAAGGCGTGGTGAAAATTATGGAAGCCTTCTCCGAACGAGAAAATCGCGAGCCACCAGCTGTCGCGCGCCGTGTTTTGCCTTGAGTAAGGGCGCTTGCCGAACCAGTGTGCCGCAGAGTTGATCAGAAAAGTGGTGTGGTGGGTGAGAAACTGGCGGATCAGTCCTCCCCAGATCAAGCCGCCCCACGGGCGTCCGACTGCCCATCCCAGAAGAAAAGGCACGCCGAATCCGAAGAGCACCGCGAGCGGAAGGTAATATTTGTGCTGCCATGGCACGAGCTTGTCTTTTTTGAGGTCATGAGCATTTTCGAAGCGGGCGTCGTTACTGGTATGGTGGTCGAAAAAAACCCAGCCCATATGCGCCCAGAAAAAACCTTTGGTGATGCTGTAGGGATCCTCGTCGTGGTCGACGTAACGATGGTGCCGGCGATGATCGGATGCCCAGCAAAGGACTGAGTTCTCGAGTGCCGCAGCTCCGAAGGTCAGGAAAAAGAGCTGCACGATCGGATGGCAGTCGTAGGCCCGGTGTGCGTAATAGCGGTGGTAGCCGCCGGTCACCGCGAGTCCGATGAGGGTGTAGAGGGAAACCAGGATGCCGACGTCCATCCAGTGGATGCCTTGGTAGTAAATATAGAAACTCACGCTCAAGAAGGCCGCGATCGGAAGCAGTGTCAGCACGCTGGCATTGGTCCAATTAAAGCGCCTTTTTATTTTATCGAGCATGTGCTTATATTTCAACGGGATTCAGCTGTTTGCAAGATTTTCATTAATGATACACTTTTTTTCGAGCGCCGCGATCAAGGCAGCTACGGCCTGTGGCCCGTGCCCGAAGTAAAGGGATGGCTCGAAGAGCTCGAGTTCGAGCAGCATGGGCGATCCCTTTGAAACGACAAAATCCGCGCGGGCGTAAAGCAGGTCGTAATGGACGGCGGCGAGCGCGTGCCGGGCCGCATCGACGAGGGTTTTTTCGGGATTCGCGGAAATGACGGTTCCGCCGAATTTCTCCTGAATGCGAAACTCCCGGGGCGCGGCTTTTTTCAGAACGCAGTGGCTGAATTCGCCATCGATAAAAATCAGCGACCATTCGCCCTCGGATTGGATTTCAGGGAGAAACGGCTGCACGAGCACCGACTTTTTTCGCAGCAGGCGCGCGAATTTTTTCTGCTCGGTTTCTTGCGCGGCGAGCACGGCGCTCGTGCGCCAGGTCTGGTAGCCGCCGGCCGAGATCGCGGGTTTCACGACGGCGTCGTGCCATCCGCGTTCCTTCAGGATGTTCGCAAGCGAGGGAGCATCGTCCGCGGTTTTTTCGGCGAGTTCCGTGGGAGCGGTGGCCACGCCCGCGCGTTCTAGTTTCAGAAGATAGGATTTATCGAGATTTTCGCGGATCAAGGGCAGGGGATTGAGCGTGCGCGCGCCGAGCGCTTCGAGCTTGGCCAGCCAGCGCAGGAATTTCGGCGCTTTGAGGTAATAATCCCAGCAGGACCGAAACAGCAGAACGTCGTCGGCCTTCCAGTCGACCGCGGGGTCATCCCAGACGCGGGCGCGCCACTCAAAGCGCCCGGTGGCCTCGAGTGCTGCGATGAAAAGGCGATCGTCGGCAACGAGGTCCGGGTGCTTGGCGCAAGTAATGATGCCGATTCGGGTTTTTGGCGTCATACGACTCTGGGCTAACAGAGAAAGTGGTGCGGTCGGTGCGCCATAAATTATATCGATAACTTAGTTCGGTTTTCTCGCAAAGAAGCCAAGTGGTTTACTCTTAAAAAAAAGACTCCGTTTGTTCGGTTCCAGGCCTACATGTTGATAATATTATCATATCGGCGCTAGCGAGGGATATGTTAGGGCTGCGATAAAAGGCCGTTGGGAATAGCCCCAAAATAGGGCTTGCAATATTGTCACTTATAGATGACAATTGAGACTGGGATGAAAAATCGTCCGAGACGACTGCAAAAATACATCGCTGAAAACGGACGATGCCCATTCGATGATTGATTTGAGGGCCTTCGTGACAAGAAAACTCAGGCCATTGTTTTAACCCGGTTGAACCGCGTGGTTCAGGGAAATTTCGGTCTTTGCAGAAAACTTGATGCTTCCATCTTTGAATTAAAGATCGATTTCGGTCCCGGTTTTCGGGTTTATTTCGCGGAAGAAGGCGATTGCATCGTGATTCTTCTGTGTGCCGGAGACAAGTCCACACAGGCCAAAGACATTGAAAAGGCTCGGCAGTACTGGGCTGATTATCAAAAGGAGTAAATCTATGCCAAAGCGTACGCGTGATTTCGAGGAGGATCTGGTCGAAAAATTGAAAGACTCTGAATTCGCGACCGAATATTTGAATGCTTCACTTGAGGATTCCGATGAAGGATCAGACGAACGTTTTTTAATGGCCTTGGGCCAAGTAGCTCGCGCACATGGAATGACCAATCTCGCTGAAAAGTCCGGCTTTGCTCGACAGGCGCTATACCGCTCCTTATCGAAGTCCGGAAATCCCGAACTCTCAACCCTAAAATCGCTGCTGGATGCAATGGGCCTGAAACTTTCAGTCGAGCAGAAAAAACAGGCTTCATGAAGTAAAAAGGTGTTCGGGTTACGAACGCCTTTTCTTAGCTTTTAAATGCGCAGGTCGCGCGGATTGCTAGAGGGCCTGTTGAAAAAGACAGCTTACCAGAAAAAAGAGATCCTCAGCTCAAATTTAAAAGCGGATGAGCCTCCAAAAAATTTAGCGGATCGAGTTTTTCAACAGTCCCTAGAGTTTAATTGCAGCGTGGAATTTTAGAGGTTTTTCTAACAAGCCAATTTAACGCATTTTTCCGATTTCTGAGACCCTTATCATTCTTTTCAGAAAGGAAATTTGCTGATTTTTCTTTTCCCATTAATTTTTCAAAATTTGGGCCCATAAAAGTTATGTAACGATCTACTGTTTTGTATGAGACACGTCCACCTATGCCGATATCATATCGTGATCCTGTACCGTGATCATACGCCAAATATAACTTGTAAGTTCCGTATTTATCGACAACAGAATATCCTTTATTGATGAGAATTTGCGCAATTTCTGTCTTTGCACTTTGTTGCATAGTTTGATGTATGCGCGCTGGTGGAAAATATTGAGGAGATGCACCTCTGTCGATATTTGTATACAAATCAATTTCTACTGAACAATCGGCAAAAGCCGTTATTGAGCTTAGCGCAACTAGTCCGATTATAATTTTCCTCATAAATTCCTCGCTCATTTATTCGTGTTGAAAAACCCATTTTGACTTCGATGTTTGCACTCGTCACGGCGATGTCCGCGAGATCGAGTGTTGTTTTCAAAGCACGCGCACTTTATTATAATTGACGCTTAGTGTCTAGTAATTAAAATATACTAGTAATATCAATAATTTATATTGAAATTCGGTGGATTTCTGAGAAGCTTTTCGTATGCAAGGAAAACTGAATTCGCAACCCAAGCTTTTTTCTGTCATCAATTTGGAGCAGTTTGTTTCCGAGGATCATCCGCTTCGAGATTTCGAAAAAGTTCTCGATCTCGGCTTCATTCGCGAGTTCACGGAAAAATTTTATTGTCTCTCGAATGGCAGGCCGTCGGTGGATCCCGAGCTTTTCATGCGGATAGTTTTGCTCTCTCACATCTACGGAATTTCCTCGGATCGACTGCTCTGCCAGGAGGTCCACTGCAATCTTGCGTACCGGTGGTTCTGTCATCTCGCGCTTGAGGATGAGGTTCCGGATCACTCAAGCCTGACACGGATTCGCGACAGACTGGGAGAGGAAACTTTCAAGACGCTTTTCGAGAAGATCATCGATCAATG
>JACPKS010000032.1 GCA_016186905.1 Deltaproteobacteria bacterium | reverse complement strand
AAGAGCGTGGAGATGGTGATGCCGGGAGACAACTGCGCGATGGAAGTGGAGCTGATCACTCCGATCGCGATGGAAAAAGAGCTCCGTTTCGCGATCCGCGAGGGTGGCCGCACGGTCGGCGCCGGCGTCATCGCGGAGATTGTCGAGTAGGTAAGTATTCATTGCGCGGAGGGCTCCTTCGGAATGGTTCTGAAGGAGTTGTCCGCGAGTTTTTTTCGAATCGGGTGTTTTATGCGCGTTATCGTCAGTCTTCAATGTGTTCCTTGCAAAAGGATCAATTACTCAACGACCAAAAACAAAACGAAAACTCCAGACAAGCTGGAATTCAAAAAATATTGCAAATTTTGCAAGAAGCACACTGGGCATAAGGAAGGCAAATAACCCTGGTCGGTGATGATCCCGTGAATGAATTTCGCGGGAGGTTATAGGCCAGTAGCTCTAACGGTAGAGCGGCGGATTCCAAATCCGTAGGTTGGGGGTTCGAATCCCTCCTGGCCTGCCAGACCAGAACAGAACAGAAGATTATGGAAAACCAATACCAGAAAGTTGTGTCGATCGGTTATCTCGCGTTGGCTGCACTGGCGACGTATCTCTGCATGGCGGCGATGATGAAGATTTCCGACGCCTATGATCTTGAAGCCAAGGTCAAGTCGATCGAATTCATCATTCGCGGGGGATCGCTCCTGATTGGCGGATGGATTTTCTACTTTCTTCAGAGAAATACGAAGGTGAATTCCTTCACGAATGAAGTCGCTGTTGAGCTTTTTACCAAAGTAACGTGGCCAACGTCGAAGGAAACGATGTCCGCAACCGGCGTCGTCATGGTCACTGTCTTGCTTGCTGGTGTCGTGCTTGCGGTATTTGACTGGCTCTGGTCCTTAGCGTTGCGAGCAATCATTTAGAGAGAGTGGGAGTATGATCGTGGAAAATATGAATAATCAGACACAGGCTGCAGCCGGCGAGATGAGCTGGTACGTGGTTCATACCTATTCAGGCTATGAACATAAGGCCAAGCTTGCGCTCGAAGAAAGAATCAAGAGCTTCAAAATGTCACCGTTTTTCTCGGAGATTATCGTTCCCGAAGAAAACGTGGTTGAGCTGATCAAGGGTCAGAAACGCACGACGAAGCGCCGCTTCTTTCCGGGCTACATTCTCGTCAAAATGATTTTGACGGATGAAACTTGGCATGTCGTGAAAGAAACCCCAAAGATTACGGGCTTTGTTGGCGACAAAGTTCGGCCTGTTCCCGTTGCTGAGAGCGAAGTCCTTAAGATGACGAACCGCATCGCAGAAGGGCAGATGAAGCCCAAGCACCGCGTATCCTTCTCTGAGGGTGAGAACGTCCGAGTGATTGACGGCCCGTTCTCCAACTTCAGCGGCGTCGTTGAAGACGTGAACCAGGACAAGGGTAAGCTTAAAGTTCTGGTCTCTATCTTCGGTCGCCCCACTCCGGTGGAGCTTGACTTTATTCAAGTTGAAAAGATTTAGCGGCTGTAGTAGTTCAAGGAGTTCTTCGTATGGCAAAAAAAGTTACCGGCTTTATCAAGCTGCAGATTCCTGGCGGTCAGGCGAATCCTTCGCCGCCCGTTGGCCCGGCATTGGGTCAACGTGGCGTGAACATCATGGAGTTTTGCAAAGCATTTAATGCGAAAACGCAGGAAAATAAGGGTTTCGTGATTCCTGTCGTGATCACGGTCTATTCTGACAGATCGTTCACCTTCGTGACGAAGACGCCTCCGGCGTCGGTTCTTCTTCTCAAGGCGTGTGGCGCCGAGAAGGGTTCTGGCGAGCCGAACAAAACCAAAATCGGCGAAGTTACCAAGAAACAGGTTGAAGACATCGCAAAGACCAAAATGCCGGATCTGACCGCGGCTTCAGTCGATGCGGCCGTTCGCACGATCGAAGGTTCCGCGCGTTCAATGGGAGTTACAGTAAGTTAATCACGCAGTCGGTGAAGATTTTAGTGGGAGAAGACGTTGTCTTCGTTTGAACCACGAGGGAGTTCGATGGCACGGAAAAAACACGGCAAGAAGTATCTCGCGGCGAAAGCTAAGATCAATACAGAGAAAAAATACACCGTCGATGAGGCGTTTTCGTTGCTTGAACAGGTGACGTTCGCGAAGTTCGACGAAAGCGTGGATGTCGCCTTCAATCTTGGCGTTGACCCGAAACACGCGGATCAGATGGTCAGAGGCGCGATCAGCCTTCCTCACGGCACCGGAAAATCCGCGAAGGTTCTCGTGTTCGCTAAGGGCGATAAGGCGCGCGAAGCGACGGATGCCGGAGCTGACTATGTCGGCGCGGAAGACCTCATCGAGAAAATTTCTGGGGGATGGTTGGATTTCGACAAGGCCATCGCGACGCCGGACATGATGGTGCTTACTTCGAAGGTTGCGAAGGTTCTTGGTCCGCGCGGTCTTATGCCGAACCCAAAACTCGGCACTGTGACATTCGATGTCAGCAAGGCCGTCAAGGAACAGAAACAGGGCAAGGTTGAATATCGCACGGAGAAGACCGGAATCGTGCACGTGCTGATCGGAAAGAAATCGTTCGGCGCGAAAAAGCTCAGCGAGAACTTCATGGCGTTGCTCAACGTGATTGTGCGCGCCAAGCCGCAGACGAGCAAAGGCACTTACATGAGGAATATTACTCTTTCGACAACGATGAGCCCGGGCATCGCAATCGATGCCTCTATCGGCCAGGCGATATAGAGAGGAATGAGTCGTGGATAAGACGGAAAAAACGGCAGCTCTAGGTGTTTTGTCGGAAAGTTTTTCGGCGGCGAAGGCCGCGTTCTTCGCCGACTACAAAGGACTGACGGTGGAGCAGGTAAACGACCTTAGGCGTCGCCTGCGTCCGCATAACGTGAGGGTGCGAGTGATCAAGAACAACTTGGCGCGCATTGCCGTCAAGGAAGCAAAGCTCGGCGAAGCGCCGGCCCAGCTTTTGGATACCGTCGCGGGGCCCACAATGGTCGCGTTTGCTAACGGAGATCCGGCGGCAGCGGCTAAGGTTTTGCAGAAATTTTGTGAAGAGAATGAAATTTTCGCTCTGAAGGAAAGTCTTCTCAACAATCAGCGGTTGGCTGCGAAACAGATTGCGGAACTGGCCAAGCTTCCGAGCAGGGAAGTTTTAATCGCAAAGATGCTAGGCTCTTTTAATGCGCCGATTACGAATTTCGTAGGTGTTCTCGCGGCGGTTCCCCGCAGTTTGGTCCAGGCGCTCTCTGCGATCGAGGCAAAGAAAAAAGAACAGCAAGGATAAGGAATTTATTAATAATTTGCATCAGTTTTGATGCGTTAACCGGAGGTAAGGCATGTCAACTGCAGTCACGAAGGAATCTGTAATTAACTATATCGAGAATATGAGCGTGCTCGAACTGTCTCAGCTCGTGAAGGAGCTTGAGCAGAAGTTCGGAGTATCCGCCGCCGCCCCTGTGGCCATGATGGGTGGCGCAATGGCGGGCGCAGCGGGCGCGACGGCCGACGCCGCTGCCAAGACTGAATTCACAGTCATTTTGGCGGCTGCCGGCGAGAAGAAAATCAACGTCATCAAGGAAGTCCGGGCGGTCACGAGTCTGGGGCTCAAAGAAGCCAAGGACCTCGTCGAAGGTGCTCCGAAAGTTCTTAAGGAAGGCATTTCGAAGGCCGACGCGGAAGAAATCAAGAAGAAGCTCGAAGCGGAAGGCGCTAAGGTCGAGATCAAGTAATCCGATTTTGACCACGCAACTTATCGCTTGTGCTGAAGCGATGAGTTGTGAGACTTACGGCTTTGATTTAACGGATATTTTCGCAGCTTGACATAGATCTGGGTGCTCTGCTGCCGGCGCTAGTGCGCAACGCCGACAGCAGAGCACGCTTGTTTCGTTTTTTAGGAGCGATGATGGCCCAACTTTTCACGGAAAATAAGCGTGTTCGTAAGGACTTTGCGAAAGTTAAGACTCCCGTTCAGATCCCCGATCTGATCGAGCTCCAGAAAAAATCCTACGAGCTTTTTCTGCAACGGGACGTCAAGCCACAGAAACGCCAAAGCATCGGGTTACAAGCCGTTTTCAAGTCGGTTTTCCCAATTGAAGATTTTAATCGAACCGCATCTCTCGAGTTCGAGAGCTATACCCTCGAAGAGCCCAAATACGATGTTTTTGAATGCCGTCAGAGAGGGATGACCTTCGCCGCGCCACTTAAAGTGACCGTGCGTCTCGTCGTGTACGACGTCGACGATGAGACTCAGACCCGCAATATCCGGGACATCAAAGAGCAGGAAGTTTACTTAGGTGAAATCCCGCTGATGACCGACAGCGGAGCTTTTATCATCAACGGTACGGAGCGAGTTATCGTCAGCCAGCTGCACCGCTCGCCAGGCGTAATTTTTGACCACGATCAGGGGAAGACGCATTCCAGCGGGAAAATTCTCTACTCCGCGCGAATTATCCCGCATCGCGGGTCGTGGCTGGACTTCGAGTTCGACCACAAAGACATTCTATTCGCGCGAATCGACCGCAAGCGTAAAATGCCTGCGACGATCGTGTTGCGCGCGTTGGGCCACTCGGCGCAGGATCTCCTGAATTATTTTTATAAGATCGAAACGCTCGTTCAGGAAGGCGACAAGTATTTCAAACCCATCGATCTGGACTTTTTGAGCGGCCAGCGCGCGGAAGAGGATATTGCCGACCCGAAGTCGGGCGAGGTGCTCGTAAAGAAAAACAGAAAGTTCACACGCGCTGTCATCGATAAAATTCAGAAGTCCGGCCTGAAAAGGCTCGAAATTCTAAAGGCTGCGATCGTTGGGCGCGTGACGTCGGAAGACATCGTCGACGAGAAGACCGGTGAAGTGATCGTTGAGTGCAACGCAGACCTTACGGAGAGCCACCTCAAGGAGTTTAACAAACGCGGCATCAAGAAGTTCAAGGTCATCTTTACCGACAACCTCAGTTATGGCCCGTTTATCAGGGAAACCCTGCTCGTCGACAAGATCAACTCTCCGGAAGAGGCGATGATCGAAATCTACAAGCGAATGAGACCGGGGGATCCGCCCACGCTCGAAGCGGCAAGACAGCTTTTCGAAAACATGTTTTTCAACCCAGACCGCTATGACCTTTCGCGGGTCGGCCGCCTGAAGCTGAACTACAAGTTTCCGCACAACAACATTTCGTCGGATGTGACCATCCTTACGAAAGCCGATATTGTTGAAACCGTTCGTTATCTCTGCGAGCTGAACAACGGTCGTGGAACGATCGACGATATCGACCACCTCGGCAACCGCCGCGTGCGCGCGGTCGGAGAGCTGATTGAGAATCAGTATCGTATCGGCCTGGTGCGTATGGAGAGAGCGATTCGCGAAAGAATGAGCATTCAGGAAGTCGAAACGCTCATGCCGCATGACTTGATCAACCAGAAGCCTGTTTCCGCCGTGGTTAAGGAATTTTTCGGATCCAGTCAGCTTTCGCAGTTCATGGATCAGACGAACCCATTGTCTGAAATTACGCACAAGAGACGGCTGTCCGCGCTCGGTCCCGGCGGTCTTACGCGCGAGCGGGCAGGGTTCGAAGTTCGTGACGTGCATCCCACTCACTACGGCCGAATCTGTCCCATTGAGACGCCAGAAGGGCCGAACATCGGGCTGATCGCATCGCTTTCGACCTACGCACGCGTCAATGACTACGGATTCATCGAGACGCCGTACAGACAGGTCAAGGAACGCAAGCTGTCCGATGACATCAAGTACTTCACGGCGATTGAGGAAGAAAACAAGATTATCGCTCAGGTCCAGTCAGATGTCCTCAAGAGCGGCAAGTTCGGAACCGGTTTGGTTCCGGTCCGCCGTAAGGGTGAATTCGCTCTCGCAAACCCGGAGGACATCGAGTTGATGGACGTCAGTCCAAACCAACTCGTTTCGATTGCCGCATCCTTGATTCCGTTTCTCGAGCATGACGATGCGAACCGCGCGTTGATGGGTTCGAACATGCAGAGACAGGCGGTGCCTTTGATTCGCACCGCTGCTCCGGTGGTCGGTACGGGTATCGAACGAGTTGTCGCGAAGGACTCGGGTTCAATCGTGATCTCGAAGCACGATGGCGAAGTGGTTATGGTGGACGGCGCGAAGATCGTCGTTCGTCGCACGGGTTCCCGCTCCGATGAGATTGGTTCGGATGTCGATATTTACAACCTGACCAAATATCAGCGTTCAAACCAGAACACTTGTAATAACCAGCGTCCGCTCGTCTCCGTGGGTGATCGCGTGAGGGCCGGTGAAGTACTGGCTGACGGCCCGGCTACGGAATGCGGCGAGCTCGCGCTCGGCCAGAACGTGCTTGTGGCATTCATGCCTTGGCAGGGCTACAACTTCGAGGATTCGATCCTTATCAGCGAACGGCTTATTCACAGCGACACGTTCACGTCGATCCACATCGAAGAGTTCGAGTGCGTCGCGCGCGACACGAAGCTCGGTAAAGAGGAAATCACTCGCGACATCCCGAATGTCGGTGAAGAGGCGCTGAAGAATCTCGACGAGAGCGGTATCATTCGTATCGGCGCCGAAGTAAAGCCGGGCGATATCCTCGTCGGAAAAGTAACGCCCAAGGGTGAAACACAGCTTTCGCCCGAGGAAAAGCTCCTGCGTGCGATCTTCGGCGAAAAAGCCGGTGACGTTCGTGACACCTCTTTGCGTGTGCCCTCCGGCATTTACGGCACGATCATTAACGCCCAAGTGTTCGCGCGTGAAGGAACCGAGCCGGATGAGAGAACGAAATCCATTATCGAAGATGAGATCGCGAGAATCCGCCGTGACGAAAAGATCGAGATTGATGCGATTAAGACGAGTGCTTTTGCGAAACTCATCAAGGTTCTCGATGGCGTTAAGACGACCGGTAAACTGTTGAGCGAAGATGGTTCGGTTGAGTTGCTCAAGAAGGGCGAGGAACTCGAGAAGGATAAGCTCGCGTCGATTCCGTTCGAACTTCTCGGTTACATTCCCGTCAAGGAAGATATCGAGAACGAAGTCATGCAGCTGATGAAGACCGCCAAAGAGAAGATGGATGTCGTCCGGGCGGTGTTCAAGGAAAAGACCGACAAGTTGAAGCGCGGCGACGAACTTGCGCCGGGCGTGATCAAAATGGTTAAGGTCTATGTGGCGATCAAGCGCCGTTTGAGCGTCGGCGACAAGATGGCGGGACGTCACGGAAATAAAGGCGTCATCTCGCGTATTGTTCCCATCGAGGACATGCCGTATTTGGCGGATGGAACCCCAGTCGACATGGTTCTCAATCCTCTCGGCGTTCCGTCCCGTATGAATATCGGTCAAATCCTAGAGGTCATGCTCGGGTGGGCCGCGTACGGAATCGGAAAAAAGATCGAAGGCTACGTCGAGCAGTTCCAGCCTGATAATCTCAGGAAGCTGATTCGAGAGATATACTCGTCACCTGAGGTGGACAAATATCTCGAAAGAGCCAGCGAGAACGAGCTTAAGAGGATTGCCTCGAGATTGCGCCAGGGTATTCACTTCGCGACTCCGGTATTTGACGGCGCTTCCGAGAAGGATATTCATCAGATGCTTGATTTCGCGGAATTGCCGCGCCGAGGTCAGACCACGCTGTTCGATGGTATGACCGGCGATGCCTTTTCTGAGGATGTATCGGTGGGCGTGATGTACATCCTCAAGCTCCACCATCTTGTCGAAGAGAAGATTCACGCAAGAAGCATCGGGCCTTATTCGCTGGTCACCCAACAGCCATTGGGCGGAAAAGCGCAGTTTGGCGGCCAGAGGCTCGGAGAAATGGAAGTTTGGGCGCTCGAGGCTTACGGCTCCGCTCATACGCTCCAGGAAATGCTGACGGTTAAGTCGGACGACGTGACTGGCAGAAACCGGATGTATGAAGCGATCGTGAAAGGCGAACATGTTCTTGAGCCGGGACTGCCGGAATCCTTTAACGTGTTGGTCAAGGAACTTCAGAGTCTCGCGCTTAACGTCGAGCTCATTGAAGAAAAACAGGATTAATTTCAGGAAACATTCGAGTTCAAGGGAGACGATCTGTGAAAGACCTTCTGAATTTTTTCGATAAGCCCAAAGATCCACTTAGCTTCACGGGAATCCGAATCTCGCTGGCTTCTCCCGAGAAGATTCGGGAGTGGTCTTTTGGCGAGGTTAAAAAGCCCGAGACGATCAATTACCGCACCTTCAAGCCGGAAAGGGACGGGCTTTTCTGTGCCAAGATTTTCGGTCCTGTAAAGGACTACGAATGCAACTGCGGCAAGTACAAGCGCATGAAGCATCGTGGAGTCGTCTGCGAGAAATGCGGCGTGGAGGTCATCCAGTCAAAAGTTCGTCGCGAACGCCTCGGACACATCGAGCTTGCAACGCCGGTCGCGCACATCTGGTTCCTGAGAAGTCTTCCCTCGCGCATCGGCGCGCTGCTTGACCTTACTTTGAAAGACCTTGAGCGCGTGCTTTATTGCGAAGCTCACGTCGTGGTCGATGCCGGCAATACGAACCTCGAAGTGAATACGATCATCACCGAAGAAAAATACAACCAGCTCGCGAAGGAAGGATCTGTTTTTACTTCGGGCATGGGCGGCGAAGCGATTCGGGAGCTTCTGAAGAAGATCGACCTGGATCTGCTGGCCCGGCACCTTCGCAAGGAGATGAAGGCGACGGCGAGCGAGGCGACGAGGACAAAGATCGCCAAGAGACTGAAGGTCGTCGAGGCTTTCAGGGAGTCCGGCAACAAGCCGGACTGGATGATGATGGAAGTGATTCCCGTTATCCCGCCCGAATTGCGTCCGCTTGTGCCGCTCGATGGCGGCCGTTTTGCGACCTCGGATCTCAACGATCTCTATCGCCGTGTCATCAACCGAAATAACCGTCTCAAGCGGCTCATGGAGTTAAACGCTCCGGAGATCATTATTCGTAACGAAAAGAGGATGTTGCAGGAAGCTGTTGACGCTCTTTTCGATAACGGCAGAAGAGGAAAGACGTTTACCGGGCCGAGCAAGCGCCCGCTTCGTTCGCTGTCCGACATGCTCAAGGGCAAACAGGGCCGGTTCCGTCAGAACCTGCTCGGAAAGCGCGTCGACTATTCCGGTCGATCCGTCATCGTCGTCGGACCAGAGCTTAAGCTGCATCAGTGCGGATTGCCGAAGCAGATGGCGCTCGAGCTCTTCAAGCCTTTTATTTACAACAAACTTTCCGAATATGGCTTCGTCACGACCATCAAGAGCGCGAAGAAGATGGTTGAAAAACAGCGCCAGGAAGTTTGGGACATTCTCGATGAAGTCGTAAAAGAGCATCCTGTTCTTCTGAACCGCGCGCCGACGCTCCATCGTTTGGGGATTCAGGCCTTTGAGCCAGTACTCATCGAAGGCAAGGCGATCCAGCTTCATCCCCTTGTTTGCGCCGCGTTCAACGCCGACTTTGACGGTGACCAGATGGCGGTGCACGTGCCGCTCTCAATCGAAGCTCAGATCGAAGCTCGCGTGTTGATGATGTCGACGAACAACATCTTGTCGCCCGCGCATGGCAAGCCGATTATCGTGCCTTCGCAGGATATTGTTCTCGGCTTGTACTACATGACGAGGGAAAGACCATTCGCCAGGGGCGAGGGCAGTGTTTTCAGTTCGCCGATGGAAGTTTCGTACGCGTACGGAACGGACAACCTGCATCTCCAGGCAAAGATCAAGTGCAGGGTTAAGGGAAAGATGTACGACAGCACCGTCGGACGCGTCCTGCTGAGCGAGATCGTTCCGTCCGAGATTCCGTTTGACTCGTACAATCGCGTGCTCGACAAGAAGCAACTCGCCGAGCTGATCGACCTTTGCTACCGGCTGGCCGGAAATAAGAAGACCGTCATTCTTGCCGACCAGATCATGGCGATGGGTTTCAAAATGGCGAGCAAAGCGGGCATTTCGATCTGCCTGGATGACATGCTCATTCCGGACGAAAAGGGACACTACCTGCAGAACGCCTATGCCCAGGTTCAAGAAATCGAAAATCAGTACATTGACGGCTTGATTACGGATGGCGAGCGATACAATAAAGTCATCGATATTTGGGCGCAGACCTCCGAGCTCATCGCATCCGCGATGATGAAAAAACTCAGCACGCAGAAGATCCGCGGATCAAAGGGCGAAGAAGTGTCCGCTCCTTCGTTTAACGGTATTTTTATGATGGCGGACTCCGGGGCCCGCGGCAGTAATGCCCAGATCCGGCAGTTGGCCGGTATGCGCGGTCTTATGGCCAAGCCGTCCGGCGAGATCATTGAAAACCCGATTACGGCCAATTTCCGTGAAGGCCTGAGCGTACTGCAGTACTTCATCTCGACACACGGCGCGCGCAAGGGCTTGGCCGATACCGCGTTGAAAACGGCTAATTCGGGTTATCTTACGCGAAGGCTCGTTGACGTAGCACAAGACATGGTCGTCAACCAATACGACTGCGGCACCCTCGACGGACTCTACGTGTCGGCTCTCATTGAAGGCGGTGAAGTCATCGAGAAGATGGGTGACCGTATTCTTGGCCGTGTGGTGCTCGACGATGTTATCGATCCCGTTACCAACGAAGTTGTCGTGAAAGCCAATGACGAAATCACGGAAGAGAAGATGAAGTGCATTGAGGAGTCGGGTCTTGATCGAGTGAAGATCCGGTCCGTGCTTACGTGCCAGACCGAAGTCGGAATCTGTGCTCTTTGTTATGGCCGTGACTTGGCAAGAGGGCGTTTGGTTAGCCGAGGGGAGGCAGTGGGCGTAATTGCAGCGCAGTCGATCGGTGAGCCCGGAACGCAGCTTACGATGCGTACCTTTCATATCGGTGGAACGGCATCGCGGCGCGCTGAACAGTCCAGTCTTGAAATCAAGACCAAGGGACGTGTCAAGTTCGTGACCGTCAGCGCGGTCAAGAGCAAGGACGGCACTTTGATCGTCATGAACCGCAACGGAGAGATCGCGATTCTTGATGAGAGCGGCCGCGAGCGCGAAAAATATCCCATCGTTTACGGCGCGAAGCTGCTGGTCAAGGATGGCGATAAGGTCGAAAAGGGCAAAATGATCGCTGAGTGGGATCCTTATTCCACTCCGATTATCACTGAAGCTTCGGGAACGATCCGCCTCGAAGATATCGAAGAGGGTTTGACGATGCAGGAGCAGGTCGACCCTGTTACGGGATTGTCCCATAAGGTCATCGTTGACTCCAAGGTCAGCGACAAGCGGCCGAAAGTCGTTGTGCTTGATGCCTCGGGAAACGTTCAGAAGATCGAAGGGACCTCGCGTATCGCGCAGCATATGATTCCCGTCGGCGCGAACCTTGTTGTTGCGGACGGAGATCAGGTGCATGCCGGTGACGTTATTGCGAAAATCCATAGGGAAACGACGAAGACAAAGGACATTACGGGTGGTTTGCCCAGAGTCGCGGAGCTGTTCGAGGCGCGCAAGCCCAAGGATGCCGCCATTATTTCCGAAATCGATGGAACGGTCTCTTTCGGAAAGGACACGAAGGGCAAGAGAAAGCTCATCGTTACGCCTGAAGTCGGAGAACCTAAGGAGTATCTCGTTGGTAAGGGCAAGCATCTTGCGGTTAATGAAGGCGATTACGTGAAAGCCGGTGAGCCGCTCATGGGTGGGCCGATCAACCCGCATGATATTTTGAGGGTTAAGGGAGAAAAAGCGCTTGCAAAATACCTCGTCGATGAAATTCAGGAGGTTTACCGGCTGCAAGGCGTGAAAATCAACGATAAGCATATCGAAACGATTGTCCGGAACATGCTGAGGAAGGTGAAGATCCAGGATGTTGGAGATACGACCTTTCTCGTTGCGGAACAGGTCGATAAGCACATCTTCGAGAGGGAAAACGCGAAGGTGACGGCACAAGGCGGAGTGCCGTCAACGGCAGAACCGCTTTTGTTGGGAATCACCAAGGCGTCTCTAACGACGGAAAGCTTTATTTCAGCGGCGTCGTTCCAAGAGACCACGAAGGTTTTGACTGAGGCCAGTATTGCCGGCAAGGTGGATTACCTCAAGGGGCTGAAAGAAAACGTCATTATGGGGCGCTTGATTCCGGCGGGCACGGGACTTCAGAAGTACAAGAAAATCGTTGTTGAGGCTACTGCTGAGCCGGTCGAGCAGATGGCGATGCCAGTTGCGACTGCGTCGGCTGCCGTGATTGACGATGCCATGATGTAGCGCTTTATTGACTCAAAAAGGTTCTTCGAGTACAAGCAGGTGTTCGATTTATTAAAGAATTCAGGTGACTCAGAGGTTAAGAATGCCCACGATTAATCAGCTCGTTCGCAAAGGCCGAGAAAAGAAGCTTTGGAAAACCAGTGCTCCCGCGCTTCAAGGTTGTCCGCAAAAGCGTGGCGTGTGTGTGCGCGTTTATACGACGACACCGAAGAAGCCCAACTCGGCCTTGCGCAAGGTTTGCAGAGTTCGGCTCACGAATAGCTACGAAGTATCATCCTATATCCCCGGCATCGGACATAATCTCCAGGAGCACTCGATTGTTTTGATTCGTGGCGGCCGCGTGAAGGACTTGCCAGGCGTTCGTTACCACACTGTCCGTGGTACTTTGGACGCTCAGGGCGTGGCGAACCGCATGCAGAGCCGTTCAAAATACGGAACCAAGCGGCCCACGAAGGCGACATAATTTTGGTAACAGGGTTGAGAGGGTTATAAGCAATGGGACGCAAGAAATTTGTGGCAAAGCGTGAAATTCTTCCTGATCCGAAGTTCAATGATCTGGTTATCGCGAAGTTCGTTAACTGTTTGATGGTGGACGGAAAGAAGTCCATTGCCGAAAAATCGCTCTACTCTTGTTTTGACATCATCCAAAACAAGACAAACGAGGATCCGCTCAAAATTTTCAAGAAGGCGCTTGAGAACCTGAAGCCCGTACTGGAGGTGAAGTCACGGAGAGTCGGTGGCGCGACTTATCAGGTTCCGGTCGAAGTCAAGCCGTCGCGGCGTCAGTCGCTCGCGGCTCGCTGGCTGATCGAGTTTGCACGTCTTCGATCTGAAAAATCCATTGAAGAAAAGCTTGCTGCCGAGGTCATGGACATTCTCGCGAATCGCGGTGGCGCGATGAAAAAACGCGAGGACGTGCACAAGATGGCTGAAGCGAACAAGGCTTTTGCCCATTATCGCTGGTAAGAGCCCCTCTTCCAGCTCCTTTCGCGTAAGCTCGTGGGTGCTTCCAATGACTAGTAATAGCTTGGAGTTCACTCGGAACATCGGCATCATGGCGCACATTGATGCCGGGAAAACCACGACCACTGAGCGCATCCTTTATTATACCGGCAAGACGCATAAGCTCGGGGAAGTCCATGAGGGAACCGCTGCGATGGACTGGATGCCGCAAGAGCAAGAGCGCGGTATTACCATAACTTCGGCGGCGACAACCTGCTTTTGGCGGCAGCATCGCATCAATATCATCGATACTCCAGGTCACGTGGATTTTACGATCGAGGTCGAGCGGAGCTTGCGGGTATTAGACGGCGCGATCGCTGTTTTCTGCGGAGTAGGCGGCGTTGAGCCGCAATCAGAAACCGTTTGGCGGCAAGCGAACAAATATAAAGTGCCGCGAATCGCATTCGTAAACAAGATGGATCGCGTCGGTGCGGATTTCTTTTCGTGCGTCAATCAGCTGAAAACCAAGCTCGGCGCCAATGCGGTGCCGATTCAGCTTCCTTGGGGCCAGGAAGCTGACTTTAAAGGAGTGATCGACCTCATTCGCATGAAAGCGATTTTCTGGCACAGCGACGATCTCGGAGCGACTTTCGAGTGCCTTGAAATTCCAGAAGGGCTGCTTTCGCAAGCGCAGTCGATGCGAGATCACATGGTCGAGGCTGTCGCGGAATTTGATGAAGCTGTACTGGAAAAATATGTCGGCGGCCAAGCGATTCCGGAGGAAGAGCTTCTTCGCGCGATTCGAAAAGCGTGCAGCTCAATCAAGGTCATCCCCACGCTCTGCGGCTCATCTTTTAAGAATAAGGGAGTGCAGCCGCTTCTGGAGGCCGTTGTTGATTTCCTTCCCTCGCCGCTGGACATTGGCGGCGTTACTGGTCATGACGTGAAGAATCTCGACAAAATGTTGACAAGACAGCCGAGCGAAAAAGAGCCGTTTGCGGCATTGGCATTTAAAATCATGTCCGACCCTTTCGTTGGCAATCTTACGTATTTTCGAGTTTATTCAGGGCATCTTGAGTCTGGATCCTATATTTACAACTCCACCAGAGAGAAAAAAGAGCGCATCGGGCGCCTGCTTCTCATGCATGCGAACAAGCGCGAGGAAATATCGCGAGTCGGTGTTGGAGATATCGCCGCGGCGGTAGGGCTTAAGTTTACCACGACGGGCGACACCCTCTGCGACGAGAGACATCTCATTCTGCTTGAGAAGATGGATTTCCCGGATCCCGTCATCAGCGTTGCGATCGAGCCGAAGACGAAGGCGGACCAGGAAAAACTTGGAAATTCTCTTCAAAGGCTTGCAGTCGAAGACCCCTCTTTTCGTGTCAAGACCGACGAAGAAACCGCTCAAACGATCATTTCAGGAATGGGGGAGTTACACCTCGAGATCATCGTTGATCGGCTTTTGCGTGAATTCAAGGTCCATGCCAATGTCGGCAGCCCGCAGGTCGCCTACAAAGAGTCAATAACAAAACGTGTTCGCGCGGAAGGTAAATTCATCAGACAGTCCGGCGGCAAGGGACAATACGGGCACTGCTGGCTCGAGCTTGAGCCGCTGGAGAGAGGTAAGGGATTTCTATTCGAGAACGCGATCGTTGGAGGAGCGATTCCGAAGGAATTCATCCCTCACGTGGGTAAGGGCGCTCAAGACGCAATGTCGAGCGGGGTGTATTCCGGCTACCCGGTCACGGACGTCAAAGTTCGTTTGGTCGATGGTTCATTTCATGACGTCGACTCCTCGGAGCTGGCATTTAAGATCGCTGGATCGATGGCGTTCAAGGAAGGCTGTCGGAACGCGGCGCCATGCCTTCTTGAGCCAATCATGTCCTGCGAAGTGATCTGTCCTGAAGAATATATGGGCGATGTAATCGGGGACCTCAACGGCCGCCGGGCAAAGATTCTCAGCATGGTTCCCAGAGGTAACGTTCAGGCGATCAAAGCGGTGGCACCCCTCGCTGAAATGTTCGGCTATTCCACGGAACTTCGCTCGTTGAGCCAAGGCCGTGCAAGCTATACGATGGAGCCGTCGCACTACGAGGAAGTTCCTCCGAATATTGCGGAAAAAGTTGTCTCAAAGATGGGTTTTTAGTGTATAAAACCCGAGTACTTGAACCTGCAAAAGCAAGATTTTCTAGAGTTATCTAGTGCCGAATTAATGCGGCAATGAGGAGAGAGTCATGTCGAAGGAGAAATTTGATCGCAGCAAACCGCACTGCAACGTAGGGACGATCGGACACGTGGATCATGGGAAGACGACGTTGACGGCGGCGATTACGTCGGTGTTGGCGAAGGCGGGACTCGCGACGGCGCGAGCGTACGACCAGATCGACAACGCGCCGGAAGAAAAAGAGCGTGGCATTACGATCAACACCGCGCACGTCGAGTATCAGACGAAGAACCGCCATTACGCGCACGTCGACTGTCCAGGCCACGCCGACTACGTGAAGAACATGATCACGGGAGCGGCGCAGATGGACGGAGCGATTCTGGTGGTGAGCGCCGCCGACGGCCCGATGCCGCAGACCAGAGAGCACATATTGCTTGCGCGCCAGGTGGGTGTGCCCGCGATCGTGGTGTTCTTGAATAAGTGCGACATGGTCGACGACAAAGAGCTCATCGACCTTGTCGAGATGGAAGTAAGAGAACTTCTGACGGCGTATAAATTTCCAGGCGACAAGATTCCGGTGATCCGCGGATCGGCATTGAAGGGTCTCGAAGGAGACACCGGAGAGTTTGGAGAACCTGCGATCATGAAGCTGATGGAAGCGGTGGACACCAGTGTTCCGCAGCCGCAGCGCGACAAAGAAAAGCCGTTTTTGATGCCTGTTGAAGACGTATTCTCGATTTCGGGGCGCGGCACGGTAGTGACTGGGCGAGTGGAGAGGGGGAGCGTGAAGGTTGGCGAGGAAGTGGAGATCATTGGTCTGCGGCCGACGGCGAAGACGGTAGTGACCGGTGTGGAGATGTTCAGAAAGCTTTTGGACCAGGGCGAGGCTGGCGACAACATCGGAGCGCTGCTTCGCGGCACGAAAAAAGAAGAAGTGGAGCGCGGACAGGTGCTTGCAAAGCCAGGCTCGATCACGCCGCATAAGAAGTTCAAGGCGGAAGCGTACATTCTCACGAAAGAAGAGGGGGGGCGCCACACGCCGTTTTTCAACGGATATCGGCCGCAGTTTAAGAGCGTGGAGATGGTGATGCCGGGAGACAACTGCGCGATGGAAGTGGAGCTGATCACTCCGATCGCGATGGAAAAAGAGCTCCGTTTCGCGATCCGCGAGGGTGGCCGCACGGTCGGCGCCGGCGTCATCGCGGAGATTATCGAGTAGCTTGACTATTGTGCTGCTCTAAAGCATATCTTCATAACTGAAAAAACCCGCCAGAGTAACGCCGTAAAAGAGGGAAAATGGAACATAAGATACGCATTAAATTGAAAGCCTTTGACTACAAGGTTCTTGATCAGTCGGTTTGGGAAATCGTCAATACGGCGAAGCGTACCGGGGCAAAAGTGCGTGGGCCGATTCCACTTCCTACCGTTATCAATAAGTACTGTGTTCTGCGTTCTCCTCACGTCGATAAGAAGTCGCGGGAACAGTTTGAGGTACGCACCCACAAGCGTTTGATTGATATTTTGGAACCGACTCAGCAGACCGTGGATAGCCTGATGAAGTTGGATCTTTCCGCTGGTGTTGACGTCGAGATTAAATCGTAGTACTAGAGGCTTTCCGAGTAGGTCGAATTAAGGCCAGATTTTCTGGTCATGGATGCATCCTGCGGATCGGCACGGTCTGCCAGGTGATGCTGTGGCGATTTAGCAAATATGCTGCTGCTAAGGCGGTGGTGGGGAGTCAGTTTTTGTTAGTGAACGTTGCCGCCCGGTTATGGTCGAGTAGGCAACGTGTTTACGTTTGTTGAGGGAACATTAATGAGTGACAAAGCAAGCACACCGAATAGTCCGCAAGAAACGCAAGGCGCGGCTCCAGCTAATAATGGCGTCGTGCTCAATGGCGCGAGAGCCGGATTACTGGGCGTCAAAGCTGGAATGACACAGCTCTATACGCAAGAAGGGGACATGGTTCCCGTTACGGTAATTGATCTTCAGCCCACGATCGTAACGCAAGTCAAGACCGGCGCAAGGGATGGCTACAATGCCGTTCAGGTCGGTCTGCGGGCGAAAAAGGCCAGTGGCACGAACCGTGCTGAAAGAGGCCACTACAAGAAGTCAGGGCAGCCGGGCTTCTACTTTGTGACTGAGTTTCGAGTTGATTCAACGGACGGGATTATCGAGGGCGCTCGCCTATTGCCGGATTTCGTTAAGGAGGGTGAGCTTGTCGATGTCGCCGGTGTAAGCAAGGGCAAAGGCTTTCAGGGCGGTATGAAGCGCTATAACATGGCCGGCGGATACAAAACTCACGGCGCATCCTTATCGCACAGAAGCCTTGGTTCGATCGGCAACCGCGCCGATCCGGGGAAATGTTTTAAAAACAAGAAAATGCCCGGGCAGATGGGGCGCGAGAACGTCACAATCCATAATCTTCGCGTGATGAGCATCGACTCAACTTACGGCGTCATGTTGCTGCGGGGGTCGGTGCCGGGTCCGAAGCATGGAGTGGTGGTTGTTCGTAAGGCGATCAAGGGATAAAGATATGGCAAATATCGATGTTGTAAATTTCAAGAATGAAAAAGTCGGGACGGTTGAACTGCCGGACGCCGTTTTTGGCCAAAAAGTGAACTCTCCACTGGTGTTGCAGGTGATTAAGGCGCAACTCGCGGGCAAGAGACAGGGTACGGCTTCGACGAAGACCAAGGGTCTGATTCGTGGCGGCGGGAAGAAGCCATTCCGGCAGAAGGGAACCGGCAATGCGCGTCAAGGGTCCAGCCGCAGCCCGTTGATGCCCGGCGGCGGTAGCTGCTTCGGTCCTCAACCGAGGAAGTACAGCCAGCAAACTCCGAAGAAGATGGTGAACGGAGCGCTTAGAAGCGTTCTTTCGGACAAGTTTTTTTCGAAACGTCTGATCGTGATTGACCGTCTTGAGCTGAAGGCGCCGAAGACCAAGGAGCTTGCTCTTGTATTGGAGAAAGCCTTCAAAACCGATAGCGTGGTTCTTGTTGATCGCGAAAATGCGGATATCGCTCGCGCGTCACGGAATTTGCCGAAGGTGAGATTTCTGAGCACCAAGGGCATCAACACTTACGATCTGGTTAAATACGAGTGGCTCTTCCTCAGTAAAGAGTCGGCACTCGAGCTCGCGACTAGGCTGTCTTGAGCAAAGGGGAATAGAGTATGAATGGCCTGTATGAAATTATCAAACGTCCGATCATAAGCGAGAAGAGCACTCTTCAATCCGAGACGCTGCATTCATACGCTTTCGAGGTTGCTGTTGCCGCCAATCGCCAGCAGATCCACGAGTCTATCGAAAAGCTCTTTAAGGTGAAGGTGGAGAGCGTGCGGACGATGATCATTCACGGAAAATATAAGCGGGCCGGACGTGGCATTAAGAAGCGCGCAAATTGGAAGAAAGCTGTCGTTACCGTCAAAGAAGGCCAAAAAATTGAATTCTTTCAGGGTGCATAATCATGGCGATTAGAACTTTTAAACCGACATCAGCAGGCATTAGACACAAAAATCTCGCTGATTTTTCGGTGCTTACCAGGAAGCCCGCGGAAAAAGCTTTGTGTGAATCCCTGTCCAAAAGCGGCGGCAGGAATGTTTACGGCAGAATCACGACTCGTCACATCGGTGGCGGTCACAAGCGGACGTATCGCAAGATCGACTTTAAGCGCGACAAGCTCGGCATTCCCGCGAAAGTCGTTTCGGTTGAATACGATCCCAATCGCACTGCGTATATCGCTCTGCTGAACTACGCGGACGGAGAGAAGCGCTACATTTTGGCGCCACTCGGAATGCAAGAAGGCGATAGCGTGCTTGCGAGCGAAACAGCGGATATTCGCTCGGGCAATACGATGTCATTGGCGGCAATGCCCGTCGGCACGCTGATCCACAACATCGAGATGCTGCCTAACCAGGGGGGCAAGCTTGTAAAGTCCGCGGGTGCGGTCGCGCAGCTCATGGGCCGTGAGGGCGATTACTGCCAGGTGAAAATGCCGTCAGGCGAAATGCGCAAAATTTTCCATCAATGTCGCGCGACGATCGGCCAGGTTTCAAACGCCGAGCATATGAATATTGCTATCGGAAAGGCCGGACGATCGAGATGGCTCGGGATCAGGCCGACCGTTCGTGGCGTTGCCATGAACCCGATCGATCACCCCCATGGCGGCGGCGAGGGCAAGACCTCCGGAGGCGGGCATCCGAGAACTCCCTGGGGAATGCCGACGAAGGGCTATAAGACGCGCCATAATAAGCGTACAGATTCGATGATTATTAAGCGTAGAAAGTAATTGGAGGGAATTTACCGTGGCGAGATCAATTAAAAAGGGGCCGTTTGTGGATGCCCACCTTGTCAAAAAGGTCGAGGCCGCAAAAGCTTCCAATGATCGAAAAGTCATTAAGACGTGGTCGAGACGCTCAACCGTTCTTCCGGATATGGTTGGGTTGACGTTCGCGGTACACAACGGAAGGAAGTTTATTCCAGTTTATGTCACCGAGAATATGGTCGGGCATAAGTTGGGGGAATTTTCCATGACGAGAACGTTCCATGGTCATACGCCTGCAGACAAGAAGGCTGCGGCCGAGGGAGCTCCGGCAGCGGCGGGTACAGCTCCGGCGGCAGGCGCTGCTCCAGCGGCGGCGGCACCGGCGCCGGCGCCGGCTGCTCCGGCTGCGAAGAGCTAAGCAATGTTTAGTGTGGAGTGAGATATGGATTTCAAAGCGAGCTTAAAATACATCAGAGTGACCCCTCGGAAGGCAATGCTTGTCGCGGATCTCGTTCGCGGGAGAAGCATCAACGAAGCGTTGAATATTCTAAAATTCTGTCCGAGACGAAGAGTCTCCGGCCTGTTGTCTGGAGTTTTGAGATCGGCTGTAGCCAATGCCGACCAGAAGGGTTCGGTCGATGTCGATACGCTTTACGTGAAGAGCCTTCAGGTAGGTAACGGGCCGATATTGAAAAGATTCAGAGCGCGTGCAAAGGGTAGCGCGACCCGCATCAATAAGAAGACTTGCCACATATTCGTCTCTCTAGGTGAAAGGTAATTAACGATGGGACAGAAAACGCATCCAATCGGCTTTCGACTCGGTGTCAATAGGACCTGGGACTCGCGTTGGTTCGCGAAGAAGAACTATGCCGAGCTTCTTCACGAGGACATCAAGCTTCGCGGGTTTTTGCAGGCAAAGCTGGCAAGCGCCGGAATCGCAAAGGTTGAGATCGAGCGCGCTGCAAATAAGGTGAAAATCAACGTTCATACCGCGCGGCCAGGAATTGTAATCGGCAAAAAGGGCGCCGGCGTCGAGACCTTGAAATCCGAAGTTCAAGGGCTTTCAAAAAATGAAGTTTTTCTGAACATCATTGAAGTAAAAAAACCGGAGGCGAACGCGCAGCTTATCGCTGAAAATGTCGCGTCACAGCTGGAAAAGCGGGTGGCGTTCAGAAGAGCCATGAAGAAGTGCATGACCGCGGCATTCAAGCAGGGGATCAAGGGGATCAAAATTCGGGTTAGCGGTCGATTGGGCGGGGCCGAAATCGCAAGAACCGAATGGTACAGCGAAGATTCAGTTCCGCTGCATACGTTAAGAGCGAATATAGACTATGGAACTTCCGAGGCGAGAACGACCTACGGACAGATCGGCGTGAAGGCCTGGGTTTATCATGGTGAAATTCTGAATAAGAAAGAGAGTCCCGTAACATGATGGCTCCAAAGCGCGTGAAGTGGCGCAAACACCAAAAAGGCAGGATGCGCGGAAAAGCGGATCGCGGGAATACGCTCTTTTTCGGAGCGTACGGCCTGGTAGCGACGGAATGCGGGCGCATCACGTCCCGCCAGATTGAAGCGGCCCGTGTCGCGATGACCAGATACGTAAAACGCGGCGGCAAAATCTGGATTCGGATTTTTCCGGACAAGTCGCTGTCGAAGAAGCCCGCCGAGACGCGCATGGGAAGCGGAAAGGGAAATCCCGAGGAATGGTGCGCGGTGATTAAGCCGGGGAGAATCTTGTATGAGATGGACGGAATCTCGAAGCAAGAGGCAACCGAGGCGCTTAGACTGGCGGGTCACAAGTTGCCGCTGACCGTGAAGGTAATATCAAAAGACACGAATAACCCTGAGGTAAAGAGAGATGGCCAAGGAAAAAAAGAGTCTTCACAGCCAGTCGCTTGATGAGCTGAAGGCGAAATTCGCTCAGCTCAAAGAGGAGATCTTTCGATTGCAGATGCAGAAGGCTACCGGGCAATTGGCCAATCCCGCGTCGATCAAGCAATCACGGCAAGAACTTGCCCGGACGTTGACCGTGTTGTCCGTCAAGCAGCGGAAAGCCGGCTAAGGAAATGCTGAAAGGTGGGAAGTAAGAATATGAAGAAGAAAAACGAAGTAACAAGTGAAGCGCCGCAGGCCGGCGGCGTCCATACGAAGGGCCATAGACGGGCTTTGCGCGGAGTCGTTGTCAGCGACAAGATGCAAAAGACCATTGTCGTCAAGGTTGATCGATTGGTGCAGCATGGCCGGTACAACAAGTACATTGCGCGTTCGAAAAAATATAAAGCGCATGACGAACTTAATTCCGCGAAAACAGGGGACAGCGTCGAAATTACCGAGTCGCGTCCGATGAGTCGTGAAAAGAAGTGGTCGCTGAAGACCATTCTTGAGCGCGCGACCGGCGTTGCGAGGGAAGGTGAAGTCCAATGATTCAGATGACTACTCGGCTTGACGTGGCCGACAACTCCGGCGCGAAGGAAGTGATGTGCATTAAGGTTCTGGGCGGATCGAAGCGTAAATATGCCGCGGTCGGTGACGTTATTGTCGTTACGGTCAAGGATGCCCTTCCGAATGCCAAGGTCAAAAAAGGGGATGTGCTTAAGGCCGTCATCGTGCGGACGAAAAAGGCGCTTTCCCGGCCGGACGGCTCTTACATTCGTTTCGACACCAATTCGGCGGTGTTGATTAACCCGCAGCTGGAGCCGATTGGAACTCGAATCTTCGGGCCCGTGGCCAGAGAGCTTCGTGCGAAGAAATTCACAAAAATTATTTCATTGGCGCCCGAGGTGCTTTAATCAGGCATTCGCGGTTTTTCGTAAGGACTAATTTGTATGACTGACAAGATCGAAGAAAAGAAAGAACCGAAAAAAGAATCGAAGCCGAAGGCGGCTTCGTCGGACAAGCCCCAAGGCAAGCGAAAGTCGGCCGGCGAAGGCGTATCTTTTTCGGTGGAGCAGGGGCGTCCAAGAGGGCCGGAAAAGCCCGCTAGATTAAGGGAAATCTATGAGCAAAAGGTCGTACCCGCGCTTATGCAGGAATTTCATTTCAAGAATAAGATGGAAGTTCCGCGAATCAGCAAGGTTGTTGTCAGCTCTTGCCTTAAGGAAGCGCTCGTGAATCCGAAAGCGTTGGACAATGCCGCCGACGAGTTGGCCGCGATCACAGGTCAAAAGGCGAAAATTACGCGCGCAAAGAAGTCGATCGCCGCGTTTAAGCTGAGGGAAGGACAGGCGATCGGCGCGACGGTGACGCTGCGAAAGGCGAGGATGTATGAGTTTTTGGACCGTCTCTTGAACGTGGCATTGCCCAGAGTCCGAGACTTCAAGGGATTGAATCCGCGAAGCTTCGACGGCCGTGGAAATTATTCCATGGGGATCAAAGAGCAGATTATCTTTCCGGAAATCGTTTATGACAGAGTCGATAAGATTCGGGGGATGAACATTACGATCGCGACGTCGGCCAAGAAAAATGAGCAAGCACGCTCCTTACTGCAGGCGATGGGCATGCCCTTTAAGAAATCGTGAGCGGGGAAATCAAAGAATATGTCAAAGAAATGCAAGTTAGAAAAAATCGGTAAAAAGCCTAAGTTCAAAGCGAGACTGCGAAATCGCTGTCCGCTGTGTGGCCGGTCGCGTGCTTACATGAGAAAATTCAATATGTGCCGCCTCTGCTTCAGAGGACTGGCGCTCAAAGGGCTTTTGCCTGGCGTTATCAAGTCGAGTTGGTAGGAGTTAATCATGAGCATGACAGATCCTGTTTCCGATCTACTTTCAAGAATTCGAAACGCCTCTTTGGCTAAAGCGGAAAAGGTTGATGTACCGGCTTCCAGGTTAAAAGCAAACATCGTGCGCGTTCTGCGCGATGAAGGCTTTGTCGCTTCTTTTCGGCTCGTGCGGGACGATGGGAAGGCTTGGATTAAGATTCAGCTGAAATACGACGATAAGGGATGCCCGGTTATCAAGGGGCTAAGAAGAGTCAGCCGCCCTGGCCTTCGCCGCTATGTTAGAAGCGATGAAATGGCGAAAATCAGGAGTGGATCGGGTGTCGCGATTCTCTCGACGTCACGTGGTGTAATGACCGGCAAAGCCGCGAAGACCGCCAGAGCAGGCGGCGAATATCTTTGCGAGGTATGGTGAGGATTTATGTCAAGAGTCGGAAAAGTACCGATTAAGGTTCCCGCTGGTGTAAAGGTAGAGATTAAGGGCGGCGATGTGCGTGTTGAAGGCGCTAAGGGCAAGCTTTCGCACAAGCTTCCGAAGGGCGTTGGCGTTAAATTGGAGAATGCCGTTCTTACGGTTTCTGCCGACGGGTCTGTTCCTAACGATAATTCGCTGCATGGGCTTACGCGCACCATTCTCAGCAACCTTGTCCACGGCGTGAGCCATGGGTTTTCAAAGGAATTGGAAATCATCGGGGTAGGTTATCGGGCGGCGATGAAGGGAAACATTCTGAACCTAAACGTCGGCTTTTCTCATCCGATTGATTACAAGTTGCCGGATGGCATTCAAGCAAAGGTCGACGGCAGCACCAAAGTCACGATCTCGGGCGCGGATAAAATGCTTGTGGGATTGGTGGCGGCGAAGATCAGGTCCTTCAAGGAACCCGAACCCTATCAAGGCAAGGGAATCAAGTACGCCAATGAAGTGATTATCCGCAAGCAGGGCAAGGCGGCAGGAGCGAAGTAGTATGGGTATTAAAATTCGAAAAACGACGGACTCAAAGAAGGTCATTCGCTTTAAGCGGAAACGGCGCATCCGCGCGAATCTATTCGGCAGCAAAGCGAAGCCGAGGCTCGCGGTGTTCAAGAGCAACGCCCACATTTATGCCCAGCTTATCGATGATGAGAGCGGTGTTACGCTGGCGGCCGCTTCAACGTTGGGGAAATCCGCGGGAGGCGGGCTTAAGTGCAACCTCGCCAGCGCGAAAACGATCGGTCAGATCATCGCGAAGAAGGCGCTCGAGAAGAAAATTGATCGCGTGGTATTTGACCGTTCCGGTTATCTCTATCATGGCAAGATCAAGGCGTTTGCGGACGCAGCTCGCGAAGCAGGCCTTAAATTCTGACCCGACCGCGAAAAACAAATACGAAGGAGCAATAAATTGAGCATTCAGAATCAGCGCCACTCGGAAGAATCAGAGTTTGAGGAACGCGTAATCCACATTAACAGGTGTGCCAAGGTCGTTAAGGGTGGCCGTCGATTCAGCTTTGCCGCGATCGTGGTTGTCGGTGACAAAAGCGGTCAGGTGGGAGTCGGGCTTGGCAAAGCAGGCGAAGTGCCGGAAGCCATCAAAAAGGCGACAAAACAGGCGCGCAAAAACCTGATCAGCGTGCCGCTCAGCGGAACAACGATTCCATACGAGGTCATCGGGCACTTCGGCGCGAGCCGCGTTCTCATGAAGCCCGCGCCGGAAGGGTCAGGCGTGATCGCAAGCTCTGCTGTTAGGGCGATTTTGGAGTGCGCGGGAATTCAGAACATTCTTACGAAATCATTGCGGCGGGATAATCCTCATAACGTGGTTCGCGCGACATTGGAGGGACTCAAAACGTTGCGTTCATTCGACGAAATCGCTCGCATGAGAAATAAGCCGTTGGCTGAGATTTGAAGGTTTTGGGGTTGGCTATGACGAGCAAGAAAACGAATAAGAAAATAACGATACGGCTCAAAAAAGGATTGATGGCGTGCTCAGAACGGCAGCGCGCTACAGTCCGTGGATTGGGTCTGCGGTACCGGGAAGACAGGCAGACATTGGAGAACACGCCTTCCGTGAGAGGCATGATCAAAAAAGTGCTTCATCTGGTCGAAGTGGTTTCTGAGAATTAATGAGGAAATGCTTATGTTGCGTTTAGGTGAGATTCGAAATGCGAAAGGGGCCAACCGCCAAAGGAAAAGACTTGGCCGCGGCCAAGGATCCGGTCAAGGCAGCACGGCCGGTAAGGGCAACAAGGGCCAGCTGGCCAGATCGGGCGGACGGGCTCGCCTTGGGTTCGAAGGCGGCCAGATGCCGCTGTACCGGCGCTTGCCGAAACGTGGATTTACGAACCACTTCGAAAAGAAGTTCGCGATCATTAATCTTTCTCAGGTCGAGGCGGCAAAGCTTAACGAGGTTACGTTGGAAGGCCTGAAGAAAGCCGGAGTCCTGAAAACTTCACGAAAATATCTGAAAGTTCTTGGAATGGGCAGCATTGCCGTGTCGGTGAAGATCAAAGCGCACGCTTTTTCGGAATCCGCCAAGGGAAAAATCACGAAGGCCGGCGGTTCTTTCGAGATCCTTCAGTAAAACGGATATTATCAAATAAAGAAAAGATCGCGGCGGCATCAACCGCGATCAGCGAGGGTGGCTCTAGAGTATGGCGGGAGCAGAAGGGTTAGTCCGGATTCCTGAACTCAGAAAACGAATTCTGCTGACGTTGTTTCTGCTGGCGGTATACAGGATCGGAGTTCATGTTCCTACTCCCGGCGTGGACAGCGCCGCGCTCACGCAGTTTTTTCAAAACACCAAGGGTACGATTTTTTCCTGGTTCAATCTGTTTTCGGGGGGCGCGCTGGAGCGCTTTTCCGTGTTTGCCCTCGGAGTCATGCCCTACATCAGCTCCTCGATCATTTTTCAGCTTTTGACCGTCGTATGGCCGTACCTGCACGAGCTGCAAAAGGAAGGCGAGCAGGGCCGAAAGAAGATTACCCAGTACACTCGCTATGGCACGGTCATCCTCTGTCTTATCCAGGGCTATGGGATCTCGGCTGGTTTGGAGCAAATGGTAAACCCGCCGGTAGTGCTGACCCCGGGTTTCGGTTTTCGCTTTCTTACGATGGTCACTCTCACCGCCGGCACGGTATTTCTAATGTGGCTCGGAGAGCAGATCACGGAGCGGGGAATCGGAAACGGCGTGTCCCTGATCATTTTTGCCGGAATCGCGGCAGGAATACCATCGGGCGTTTCCAATACGGTGAGTTTAGCCAGGAGCGGAGAGCTGTCGGCGCTTACGCTCCTGCTTGTGTCGGCGATTATACTTGGAACTTTCGCTCTGATTATTTTTGTTGAAAGGGGACAGCGGAGAATTCCCGTGCAGTACGCCAAGCGTGTCGTCGGCCGAAGGGTTTATGGCGGGCAGAGCACTCATTTGCCGCTCAAGATTAACAGCGCTGGCGTTATTCCACCGATTTTTGCGTCGTCACTGATCATGTTTCCGGCCACGATCGCGACGTTCATCAATACCCTGTGGATGCAAAGTGTAAGCTCCGCATTACAGCCCGGCAGCATGCTTCATGATGTCTTGTATGTCGGGCTGATCGTGTTTTTCTGTTATTTTTATACCGCCGTGACGTTTAAAACCGACGATGTCGCCGAAAACATGAAGAAACATGGCGGCTATATTCCCGGAATTCGACCGGGCGGAAAAACCGCGGAATTCATCGATCAGGTTCTCTCCAGGATTACGTTGGGTGGAGCGATTTACATTTCCTTGATTTGCGTTCTCCCCACGATTCTTGCCGAGAAAGCCAAAGTACCGTTCTATTTCGGCGGAACCAGTGTCCTGATCTTGGTCGGTGTTGCATTGGATACAGTGGCGCAAATCGAATCCTTTCTGCTGACCAGAAACTACGAAGGCTTCGTTAAAGGCGCTCGCATCCGAAGCCGCAGGGCCTGAGCCATGGTCGTGGTGTTGTTGGGCGCTCCAGGCTCGGGAAAAGGCACGCAAGCTAAAAACCTAATTCAGCGTCTTGGCATTCCTCAGCTATCGACCGGGGACATGTTGCGGGCCGCGGTGAATAGCGTCTCTGATGTGGGCAAGCAGGCCGCGGAGTATCTGCAACGGGGCGCATTGGTGCCTGACTCGCTGGTTCTCAGCCTGATCGAGGAGCGACTGGGCGGCCAGGACTGCAAGGATGGGTTTATTCTGGACGGTTTTCCGCGAAACATCGCGCAGGCCGATGCCCTTGAGGCCTTGCTGACCCGCCTCGGAAAAAAGATTTCGCATGTTTTGGCGATCGATGTTGATGAGAAGGAGTTGATTCAACGGCTTTCCGGAAGACGCATTTGCAAGAAGTGTGGCACAGGTTTTCATGTCGCGTACCAACCGCCGCAAGTCGCCGGCAAATGCGATCAATGCGGAGGAGACCTTTATCAACGGAGTGACGACAACGAAAACGTTATCTCCGAGAGATTAAAGGTCTACAGAGCGCAGACGGCCCCGCTCCTGGATTACTACAGACATCGTAATGTTCTGAGAGAGATGCGTGGAGTTGGGAGTCCAGGCGACATCACCGACCGGATCATGCAAGTCCTAAAGGCGTGAGCGCGCAAGAATCATGATCCATATTAAGTCCCAACGTGAAATCGAGATGATGAGGGAGGCGGGTTCAATCACCGCCAGGATTCTTCACGAAGTGGCTGAGGCCGCCAGACCTGGGATTACGACGTTCGAACTCGATGAGATCGCAGAACGGCGCTGCAAAGATTTGGGCGTGAAGCCCGCATTCAAGGGTTACCAGGGATTTCCAGGTTCCTTGTGCGTGAGTTTAAACCATGAAGTTATTCACGGCATACCTTCTTCGAAAAGAACGATGAAAAGCGGCGATATTATAGGGCTGGATTTTGGGGTTGTTTATGAGGGCTTTTACGGAGATGCAGCCATCTCGGTTCCGATCGGGAAGATTACGCCTGAAGCGGAAAGACTTTTGAAGGTTACCGAGGAATCCTTGAACCTCGGAATCCAGCAGGCACGGCCGGGGAACCATCTCTTTGATATCTCTCATGCAATCCAGAATTGTGTTGAAGCGGTCGGATTTTCCGTGGTAAGGGAATTCGTTGGTCATGGCATAGGCCGCAGTTTGCACGAGGATCCTCAGGTGCCGAATTTTGGCCCGAAGGGGAAAGGAGTGCTTTTAAAAGAGGGTATGGTCTTGGCGATTGAGCCAATGATCAATGCCGGGGGGCATGCCGTTCGGATCGAAGCGGATGGATGGACTGCCACTACTGTTGACGGGTCGCTTTCCGCCCATTTTGAACATACGGTAGCGATTACGGAAGACGGTCCTGAGATTTTGACTCGGTATGAAGGGGATAATCAATGAAAGTCAGGGCTTCGGTGAAGAAAATTTGCGACAAATGCAAAGTGATTAAACGGCGCGGAGTCGTGCGCGTCATTTGCACGAATCCGCGGCATAAGCAGCGGCAGGGCTAGGAAAAAGGAGACCAAGTGGCCAGAATTTCAGGAGTCGATTTGCCGAGAAACAAAAGGCTGGAAATTGCGCTGACCTATATTTATGGGATCGGCAAAACCACCTCGAACAAGATATTGCAGGCATCGGGCATCGATAAAAACATCAAAACAGATCAGCTCTCCGAAGTCGATGTCGCTAAAATCCGCGACGTTATCGAAAAAACTTACCAGGTCGAAGGCGATCTGCGTCGTGAAGTGAGCATCAACACTAAGCGGCTCGTTGATCTCGGCACATACCGCGGGTCACGGCATCGAAAGGGATTGCCTGTTCACGGTCAGCGAACGCACTCGAATGCGCGCACCCGCAAGGGGCCGGCAATCGCGATCGCCGGCAAGAAGTCTGTCAAGGCAATGAAGTAAAGCAAAGCAGGAGCAGAGGAGCGTATGTCTGAAGCAAAGCAGTCCGCGACAAAACAGACCAAGCCAGGTGAAGAAAAAAGTGAAACGCCAGAGGCCGCCGCGGGAGCTGCCGCCGTGGCAGTTCGCAAGAAAAAAACCAAGAAAAGCGTTTCCACGGGCAACGTCTATGTTCAATCGTCTTTCAATAACACCATCGTCACCGTTACGGATGCGGTCGGAAACGTAGTTTGCTGGTCAACGGCCGGGGCGAAGGGATTTCGAGGCTCCCGCAAGAATACGCCATTTGCCGCGCAGGTTGCCGCCGAAGACGCTGCCCAGAAAGCCCTCGAGCACGGCATGCGGACCGTGCAAATTTTCGTAAGCGGACCTGGGGCCGGCCGTGAATCCGCTCTTCGCGCGATTCAGTCGGCAGGGTTGCGGGTTACGCTGATCAGGGATATAACGCCAATCCCGCATAATGGCTGCCGGCCCCCGAAGCGAAGGAGAGTGTGAAGTATGGCTCGGTATCGTGAGTCCGTTTGCCGGCTTTGCCGACGTGAAAATCAGAAGCTTTTTCTGAAGGGAGATCGCTGTTTCTCGGACAAGTGTTCCTTCGAGCGCCGAGGATATCCGCCGGGACAGCACGGCCAGGGGCGCATCAAATTTTCCGAGTTCGGCCTGCAGCTTCGCGAAAAACAGAAAATCAAGCGCATGTACGGCCTCGTTGAGAAACAGTTTCGTTTGACCTTTGAAAGAGCGGAGAGAATGCGCGGAGTGACGGGATCGAATCTCGTCAGTCTTTTAGAGCGTCGGCTCGATAACGTCGCATATCGGCTTGGATTTGCGAACTCACGCGCCGAAGCGCGCCAGCTCGTGCTGCATAATCACGTTCTTGTGAACGGCCGTTCGGTAAATATCCCGGCTTATACCATTCGAAAGGGCGATGCTCTTGAGGTGCGCGAGAAGAGTCGAAAGCTGCTGAGAGTGCAGGCTGCCCTCGAAGGCCTGAAGAGGCGTGAAGTGCCGCAGTGGCTTGAAGTAGAGCCGGCACAATTCAAAGGCCAGGTGCGAGATCTTCCTTCGCGCGACGACGTGACGGCGCAAATGGAAGAACGCCTTATTGTCGAACTTTATTCCAAATAAGTTTTCAGGAGAATGATGAATATGACGACCGTTACATCCTTTGTGGGCAGGAACTGGAGAGACCTTATCAAGCCAAAGGCGCTTGACGCGGACAAGGAAACGTTATCCCCGACGTACGGCAAATTTGTCGCGCGCCCTCTCGAGCGTGGTTTCGGATTGACACTCGGAAATGCGCTTCGCAGAGTTCTTCTCTCGTCGCTGCAGGGCGCCAGCGTCACGGCGATCAAGATCGAAGGCGTATTGCATGAGTTCACCTCGATCCCCGATGTTACTGAGGACGTCACTGAGATCATCCTGAATCTCAAGGAAGTTCGTTTCAAGATGCTCGGCACGGATCAGGCTACGATCCTGATTAATAAGGAAGGCGCCGGCGAAGTTCGCGCATCCGACCTTATTACTGGCGAACAGGTTGAGGTTCTCAATCCGAACCAAATTATCGCGACGCTTGGAAAGGGCGCGAAGTTCAGAGCGGAAGTTCTTGTTAAGCGCGGACGGGGTTATATTACGGCGGAAGCGAACAAGCCGGAAGAGATGCCCGTTGGCTGGGTTCCGATCGATTCATTCTTCTCGCCTGTCCGCAAGGTCAACTACACTGTTACGCAGTCTCGCGTAGGTCAGCGAACGGATTACGATAAACTGACGTTGGAAGCGTGGACGGACGGATCGATCATGCCGGAAGATGCGGTCGCGCTCGCCGCGAAAATACTGAAGGATCAGCTCACCGTCTTCTTGAACTTCGTCGAAGAAGCGGAGCCGACTGAAGCCGCGTCGGAAGAGCAGAGACCGCAGTTTAATCCTAACTTGTACCGCTCGGTCGACGAGCTTGAGCTCTCGGTCCGGTCGGCGAATTGCCTGCAGAACGCGAATATCAAGTACATCTACGAGCTTGTGCAAAAGACTGAGTCTGAAATGCTGAAGACCAAGAACTTCGGGCGCAAGTCTTTGAACGAGATCAAGGATATCCTCGGAGAGATGGGGCTGAGTTTGGGGATGAAGCTCGATGGCTTTGTCCCTCCGGCGAATCCTCCGAAACCGGCCGATAGCGATGTGGACGAGAATCGCATCATCAGCTCCCGGAAGCCGGATGATTCGAGCTCTGACGACGATTTCGAGTAAAGCCTAGTTACGGAAGGAGTATCGTATGCGACATCTCGTAGATGGCCGCAAGTTCGGGATCAATACCTCGCATCGTAAGGCCATGTTCAAGGCCCTTGCGAACAGTTTGATTCTTCACGAGCAAATTACGACCACAGTCGCGAAAGCCAAGGAGCTTAGACGCGTTGTGGATCGCCTCATCACGCTTGGAAAGCGCGGCGGTCTTGGCTCTCGCAGGTTGGCGTTCGCGCGCACGAGAGACCGTGATTCGGTAGCGAAGCTTTTCAGCGCGTTGGCCGAGCGTTATTCGAAGAGAAACGGCGGGTATACAAGAGTATTGCGACTGGATGGTACCCGCTGGGGTGATGCCACGGAGATGGCGGTCGTCGAACTCGTGGATCGTCCGATCATTGATAGAAAAAAGAAGGCAAAAGCGACCGATCGCAAGACGAAGGACGCGCACGATCACGATCAGGACGCTGAGAAGTCCGCTGCCCCGAAGAAGGCCGCCAAGGATCGCACAGCGAAGGCCAAGGTCGGCGCAAGCGCGGTTAAGCCAAAGTCAAAGGCGACGACGGTGCGCAAGACCTCAGCGCGCAGCAGTGGCAGCTCAAGTTAAGTAATTCGCTTTAAAGAACAAACAGGAAGGCACGGGGATCGAAGTGGTTCCTGGGCCTTTTTTTTTATAATTTCTCGGAAACTAAGCCTTATTTTTCTTCGTGTTATAATGAATGAATGGTCCGTGGAATGCTAAGCTCGTGGCAGGTGGCTCTGTTGTTTCTGACGCTCCTGGCGGTTCCGACCGTCACGAGTGCCGCAGATGGCTTCGTTGAGGACTCTGACTTCACCTTCGAGGATGAGTGCCTGAACCAAAATAATCCCGCGGCTCAGGCTGTTGGAATCAACCCTAATGCGGCGAACTATAATGCGAAATGCGATCACGAGTGGGCATTAAAGAGCGGAAACTCGGTCTATTACGTTTATCAGAGGCATGCGGAAAAAAAGCTTGAGATGGCGCAGAGGCCGGGGAAGAGTCTTCAGGACTTAGTCAGTGAAGGCGTTTGTGTCGAAGGGGAAAAGGACCTCAATGCCTGCGTGGAAAGACTGAAGCGCGAGGCGCTCGCGGCGAAAATTGAGGCGCGCGATAAGACCTTGCAGCACAACAAGGCGCGGCTCGAAATGACCACGAAAGGGAACCCCGCGTTTACGCCAGAGGGCGGAAGCCAGCCGGCGGCAAAAAGGAAAACCACGGTGCTCAATGACTTCTATCGGATGAGCAAGAAGAATCCGAAAAATGCGGCACAACTTCTCGCTCCACAGGAAATCGTCTTTACGCCCCAGAAGGGCGCGATCGAAGGGGCGAGGCTGAAAAAGGCCGAGCAACGCAAGATCGAGGACGCTGAAACGAAACGCAAGCTTGGGGTGGAGGATGCCCCGATCGTAGAAACGGAATCCGGCGAAACGGACGAAAAGCTCCAGCAGAGCCTCGATAAGGCGTTGAAAGACGACTCCGCGAGAAACGCGTATTCGCTTAAAAAATTCGAGAAAGACGATCGCGTGAAGAAAAACGCGCTCGAAAAAAGCGCGAAGGATAAAAAGAAAATCTCGATCAAGATCCGCGACAATACGAGCGTTAAGGCTTTTGAGGGAGTGATGGACGAGATTCAGGACGAAGTAAAGAAAGGCCCGGGAGAATCGTCGAAAACGCAGGGTCTCGACGCCCCCGGCGAAAAGCAGATCCACATCGTCACGCCGATCGAGCGGTCGGACGTCAGCACGGGAAATATCGGAATCAAGCTTGAAAAAGAGCTAAAGGACGCGGTTGATCCGCTTCACTGACAGGCCGGAGGGAGCGAGCGCAGGATGTGCGAGCTCAAATTCTCTGCAGCCAGATTTTCAAACGTGCCTTGCCGGGGATGCCGCGCTCCTTGGAATGCGTGATGATGATCTTCGCCTCGCCGAGCTGAATCAGGCGATTCAAGAGCGGTTTGTAGGAATCAAAGGGCACGAATACGTCGAAAATAATTCCGCCGGGTAACTCCGAAGTGAGGCCATCGCGCGTAGCGGACTGAGTCTTGAAGTCGCCCAGCGCCGCCATGACCGCGACACGGATGTTTTGCGGCGAATCGGTTTTGATGAGGATGCGGTAGACTTTTTCGCTTGATGGGCGGTCGGAGTCGCGTCCGACGAATTCCGTTTCGGCCGTAACGGCGGATTTTTGAGGGGCCGGATTTTGAGGCGCGGGGACGTCGGCCGTTTGCCCGGAAGCCGCTTCATCTTGCGGTGAACTTTCGGGCAGTTCAGCCGATTCAGGGTTGAATTCGGCGAGATTGTACAGGTCGAGGCGCCGCTCGACCCAGAATTCGTAGACTCGCTTTACTCGCGGCATCGAAAAAACGATGCCGAGGACGATGACGGAGGCGAGCAGTCCTTCGATCAGGACTTTATAATACCAGGCCATTGACGAAAGATTGAGTTTCCACGATCCGTCTTCGCGGAGAAGAAGCGCGCTGCTTTGAATGGTGCTTAGCGCTTCTGGGATGCGAGGCTCCGGAGAATTTCTGAAGAACGCAAGCGATTGGGCGCGAAGATGCAAGAGCGACGCGCAGCGCGCGCAATCCACGGTCTTTCGCACAAGGACGGCGGACGCAACGTCCTCGGGAATCGCGTCTTCGACCAACGGAGCGGCGAAAAGGCAGGAATGTCCGTTCGCGGTCGCACCGCAGGTGCGCAGAGAGTTCGACGAGGCCGTTTGTGGCGCGCGGGATTTCGACGCGGAGGCGAAGGCTTTCGCGCGTGCCAAAATGAGGCGCGTACGAATGGCGCCTTCTGAAGTCCCGCAGGCCGCGGCGATGCCGGCGCACGTAATCGAATAGCGGTCCCTCAGGAGAAGGCCGAAGTACTCCTCGAAAGAAAGGTCTGAAAATTTTTCAGGGAGCTGGAATCCGATGGAAGGGTCTTGCAGATGCTCGAATAAAATGCGCAGGCACAAAGCCGCCTCGTACCGCGAATATCCGGAATCGTTTGAAAGCGCCGTTATTCGTTTGGCGAGCTTCGTCATGGCCTCCGCGGAGGCCTGCACGCCCAGAAATCTTCGCAGGATTCCGTACAGAAGCGGGGCCTGGCGACGGTAGATTTCAGCGGAATTCGGTGAGCGTTGAATGGATTTCAGGCCTGAGTCCGGAGCAGTTCGTTCCTTGAGTTCCACGATAGATAAACCTTCCAATGCTCGGGCGTGGAATTCAAGTCATATCGAAGGGATGCCGCCGGCAACCAGACCGGCGTGCGTGGCTTGGCGATCAGGCGCATTCCGGCTTCATGAGGAGTGCGGCCGCCCTTCCTCTGATTGCATGGAATGCAAGCCGTGACGATGTTTTCCCAGCTTTTGGTGCCGCCCTGCACGACGGGAATGACATGATCGAGCGTCAGCTCATGTCGCGCGCGTTTGCGTCCGCAATACTGGCAGGAATGCCGGTCGCGCAAAAACGCGTTCGTGCGGGAAAATCGAACCACGTTTCGTTTGCGAATGATCGGGATATAGCGGCGCAGGCGCAATACGGCGGGAAGCCGGAACGTGACCGCTACCGTGCGGATTACGCGATCGTACTCCTCAAGAACCTCCACCTTGTTTTGAATGAGCAGGACCATCGCTTTTTGCCAGGGAACTACTTTGAAAGGTTCGAACGAAGTGTTCAGGACGAGGACCGTGTCCATACCCTCGATTATAAGCGGGGCGGGAATTTTGTCCAATAGGCGCGGGCAGACGTGATATGTACATTGGGCAAATGGTTACGTGTATCGCATCCAGAAGAGTCGGAGACGGCGCATGGAACGCATTAAGAAGGTTCATCATGCTCTCCGCGGTATTATTTGCCGTTTTCGCGGCAGCCGTGCTTTCTCTTCAGCCGGCGTTAGCGGGCCCTCACGGCGGAGAAGAAAAGAGAAAAGCGATTCCTGAGGGCATTGAGAAGGCGCGCAACAACATCCAAGTGTCGCTGAAAAATCTCGAGACGGCGAACGGAAACATACAAAGCGCGGAGAAGACCGTCGGGAATCTGGAAAAAGAGCTGTCCGCGGGAGAAAAATCACGCGAGGAAGCCGCGCGGAATCTTGAGCGCGCCCAGCAGGCATGGGAAGAGACGCGAAGCTCGGAGCGGGATTTCCAGAAGAGTCTTTCGAAAAACCAGGATCTGGTGGAATCGACCAAGCGCGAGATCGAGGAGACGCGGCAGCGCCTGCAGGATCTGCAGGAAAATCACAAGATCCTGCAGGAGAATATCGAGATCGACCGCGAAAATATCGAGAAAGTCGGTAAGGCGCGTGAGTTCTGGGAAAAAAACATCAAAATACAGAAGCAGGCCATCGCTCAAGGAGAGCAGTCGCGTTCGGAGCTGAAGGGGCAGCTCAAGGCGCAGCGGGAGATTCTCGAGAAGAACACGCTGGAGATGAAAAAGCGGGAAAAACAGCTCGACCGCCAGAAAAGCGAGTTGGAGCGTCTCGAAACGGAGTTGGGCAAGGCGGATTTGTAGCGGGCGCCAGCAAAGTAGCGAAGTCGATTTTGGCTTTAGGCGAGGAAGATTTCGACGAACGAGGAAGCTGGCCGTGAGTGGCCGCTGACGAAGTGAGGAGAAATCTGACGAAGTATAAAGGCAAAAGCGACGAGCTAAACGATGATTTTTTCCGCGGCGTCGAGGGCCGAGAAGACGAGCCGATAAAGCGGAAGGCGCGCTTCTTCGTCCAACAGCGCCGAAAGACCGGCCTGCGTGGACGGATTCGGCGAAGCGAAAAGAACGCACGCGTCGTCGTGCGGCTCGATGCTGATCTCGTAGGTTCCGAGGTTTCGCGCTTTCACGATGATTTGATCTTTGTCCAGGCTGATCAGCGGCCGCAGCACGGCGGTCTTCACCGCATCCTCGATCGCATTGAGATTCGTGAGCGTCTGGCTCGCGACTTGCCCGAGCGCGTCGCCGGTAACGATGGCCTTGGCGCCCACGCGGCGGCCGAGCTCGTCGGCGATTCTCATCATGAAGCGGCGGTAATGGACGGTGCGATGGCGCTCGTTGCACTGGTCGCGGACGGCTTTCTGGACGTCGAGAAGCGGCACGAGCCAGAGTTCGACCGGGTGCGCGCTGTAGCGGCGGATCACGGCCGCAAGGCGTTTGACCTTCGCGATGCTCGCCTCCGACGTGTAAGGCTTGCTGTGAAAGTGCACGAGCACCGGGGAACAGCCCCGGCGCATGATCTCGCAGGCCGCGACGGGAGAGTCGATACCGCCCGAAAGAAGGCAAATCACGCGTTGCGAGGAGTCTTGCGGAAGGCCGTGCACGCCATTCGTTTCGTTCGAGTAAATCATCGCGTGTTTGGCGCGGATTTCAATCGAGATCCTGAGGTCCGGTTTTTTCAGATTCGCCGTAAGACCTGGTTTGAGAGCCTGGATGGCCGATCCCACCGTAATGTCGATTTCATTCGAGCGAACCGGAAATTTTTTGTCGACGCGACGGGTTCTCACCGCGAACGTGCGGATGTCGGCCGACGCATCGAGATCATGGCGAGCCCAATCCCGCGCCTCCGACTTGATGCGCTCCGGGTCGGTGCCGAGAACCTTGCATGGCGTGACCGCGTGAACGCCGCTAAGCGCCGCGAGCTCGGAGATCAGATGATTGAGTTTTCCGGAGTCGCTTCGCGCGGGTTCCGCAAGATCGACGACGACTCGTCCGCTCAAGCTCAGCACCTTGCCAGACTCGCCTACGCGCCGGGCGAGATTTTTCGTGAGGCGCCGTTCGAAGTACGGCCGGTTTCGGCCTTTGAGCGCGATTTCCTGGTGACGGATCAGCAAGTGCGTGGTGTTGGGATTCGGTTGTTTGCTCGGCATCATGAATACTGCCTGATGGTCTCGGAGAGAATCGAGAGGAAGGCATCGATTGCCTCCGTCGTGGTCATTGGAGAGAGGCTTACGCGCAGGGCGGAAAGCGCCCGCTCGCCGCCGACACCGAGGTTTTCCACCGTTTCGTTGGGCTTCGGACTCGTGGAGTGGCAGGCGGAGCCCGCCGAAACGCAGATGCCGCGCTCGGCAAGCGCTTCCACCATCATTCCGGAAGGAAAGCCGGGAATCGAGAAATTGACGGTCTGCGGGGCTCGTCCGCCGTCGTCGGCTTTTGGACCGTTGAGCACGGCGCGTTCCGGAAGGCCCTGCAGCAGATGCCGCTGGAGCGCCGTGAGGCGCTCGCGGTTTCGCGCGAGGTTTTCGTTGCCCCACTCGATGGCCGCGGCGAGGCTGCCGATCAGGGGCACCGGCACGGTGCCGGGACGGCTGCCGCCCTGCTGAGAGGAGCCTTGCAGGAAGGGCTCGATGCGCGGCTTGCGATTCTCAAAGCGTTTGCCCAGAATCAACGCGCCAATGCCCTTGGGCGCGCCGATTTTGTGGCCGCTGATGCTGAGCAGGTCGACGCCGAGCTCGGCTGGGTCGAGCGGCATCTTCAGAAAAGATTGCGCGGCATCCGTATGAATGAGCGCGCTTGGGCTTCGCGCGCGAGCAAGATCGGAGATCGCCCTGAGATTCTGAACCGTGCCGATCTCGCTCTGGACGTGATGAATCGTCAGCAGTTTGGTGCGCTTTAAGAGCGCGTTTTCAAGCGCCGCGAGGTCAAGGAAGCCCTCGCGATCGACGCCGATCCAGGCGACGTTGGCGCCGAGGCTTTCGAGGCATTCGATGGGCTTTTTCGTCGCATCGTGCTCGTTCACGCTCGTGATGATTTGACCCTCGCTTTCGGACTTGAGCCATTGAATGCCCTGGGACAGCCCCCCCAATGCGCCCCAGATCGCGAGGTTATTGGATTCGGTGCCGCCGGAGGTAAAGATCACGTGTGACGGCGGGACGTTGAAGACGCGGCTGACGGCGTCTTGGGATTGTTCGAGCGAGGCAGCCGCGCGGCGTCCGATCGCGTGTACGGAGGCTGAGTTGCCGAAGACTTCGGAGTTGAGCCGGTTCAGGCGCTCCAGCGCTTCGGGCAGCGGCGGCGTGGTCGCGGCGTGATCGAGGTAGATGGCGTTTGAAACATCCATGCGGCAGTATTTACCTGATCGCGGAGATTGTTGCAAAGCCTGCGTTCGCTCCGCTCCGCATCGTGCTTCGCGGTCGTCCCCCGGACGACCGCCCTGCTCGGCTCGTAACAGCCATTTAGGCTGTTACATTCTCGCAGTGTCGATACTTTTTACGGAAAGTGTTGATTGAATGAGCACCGGCTGTATAATTTTTGATAAGGACTTATAGTCCTAAAAGCAGTCGAACCGGGAACACCGACTGGAGGCCACGCCGTGATCAACTGGGAAGAGCTCAAGCACATCCACGTCATTCGCAAGCTCGAGGAGATTCTTGGCAACTGGTTTTCGACGGACATCTTTTTCATCGACGAAAAAGGGCATTTCACGAACTGGCAGCCGGGGGAAAAGCGGGAATTCCGCAACCGGTTGAGCGCCTTATTGGCGCAATCGCCGGCCGGACAGCGGCAGCTGCAGAGGCTGGCCGGCGAGGCGACCGACCGGATCGTGCGCAGCGAAAAAACCCATCTCATCAACGCGGGCGTGATCGGCCCCGAGAAGGGGCTGATCTCGCGGATCGCGATCGACAACGAGTTTCTCGGCAGCGTGATGGCCTATCCCGTGCTTGAAAACGAGGTCAGCGCCTCGGAAAAGAGCAAGATCGCCGAGGCCGCGAAAAATTCCGACCTGACTCCGGGGGACGTCGAAAAAACGTTCGCGGGCACGAAGCCGATTCGCGGCGCCGACATGGACTACTTCAAGCAGCTCGTCGACCTCGTCTCGCAGGAGATCATCACGTTTCATACCGAAATCTCGCGGCGCGAGGAACGGATCAGCGCCCTCAATCAGGAACTGGGCACGCGCTACCGTTACGACAACATGATCGGCAAGTCGAAGCCCATGCAGGAGCTCTACGCGCTGCTCGACAAGATCAAACAGAGCGAGAGCACGGTTCTCATCCAGGGCGAGAACGGCACGGGCAAAGAGCTCATCGCGAAAGCGGTTCATTACAACAGCCCGAGAAAAGAAGCGGCCTTCGTGACGGTGAACTGCTCGGCGTTCAACGAAAACCTGCTCGATTCGGAGCTTTTCGGTCACGTCAAAGGCTCGTTCACCGGCGCGGTGAAAGACAAGAAGGGGCTCTTTGAGTCGGCGGACAAGGGGACGCTCTTCCTCGACGAAATCGGAGATATGTCGCCCACGATGCAGGTGAAGCTTCTGCGGGTGGTGCAGGAGGGAACGTTTCTTCCCGTCGGCGGCACCGACATGAGAAAGGTGGACGTTCGGGTGCTCGCCGCGACCAACAAGGATCTCAAAGAGATGATCGAGAACGGCGGGTTCCGCGAGGATCTTTATTACCGCATCAACGTCATCAACGTGAACGTTCCGCCGCTGCGCGACCGCAAGGAGGACATCCCGGTTCTCGTCGACTTCTTTCTCGACCGCGGCTGCAAGGAAAAAGGCATTGAGATGAAACAGGTCGCGAAGCGCGCGATGGAAAAAATCTACGACTACGCGTGGCCCGGCAACATCCGCGAGCTCGAGAACGAAATCGAAAGACTGATCGTGCTTTCGGGCGACGACGTCAAGATCAACGGCGAGCTGCTTTCGCCGAGGATCAAGGAATGGGGCGAGAAGGCCAAGGTGCAGGGCGTTCGAATCCAGGGAAAATTGAAAGACGCGCTCGAGGAGCTCGAAAAAACGATGATCCGCGAGGGGCTCAAGCGCACGAACTGGAATAAATCCCGGCTCGCCAAAGAGCTCGGCATCAGCCGCGCGGGCCTGATCATGAAGGTCGAAAAATACGGCCTCGACAAGCGGCGCATCGCGCGCGCGGCAGCCGAGGGCACGGAAGCTTAAGAGATGCCGCATCCCGATCCGCACAAGCGTCTTGCCGAGAAAAACCGCGAGGCCTTCGATGCCGGCGGTGCCGAGCGCCTCGAAAAGCAACGCAGGCAAGGCAAGCTCACGGCGCGCGAGCGCGTCGAGCACCTTCTCGACGAAGGCTCGTTCGTCGAGCTCGACCGGTTCGTTACGCATCGAAACGCGGATTCGGGCATCGCGAAGGTGCCGGGCGACGGCGTCATCACCGGATTCGGCACGATCGCCGGGCGCAAGGCTTATGTTTTCTCGCAAGACTTCACGGTCTACGGCGGAAGCTTAAGCGGAGGGCATGCCTCGAAGATTTGCAAAATCATGGATCTCGCGCGGAAGGCCGGCTGCCCGGTCATCGGCCTGAACGACAGCGGCGGCGCGCGCATCCAGGAGGGGGTCGAGTCGCTCGGGGGTTATGCCGAGATTTTCTGGCGCAACACGCAGGCAAGCGGAGTCGTTCCGCAGATTTCGGCGATTCTCGGGCCCTGCGCGGGCGGCGCGGTGTACAGCCCCGCGATCACGGATTTCGTCTTCATGAGCGAAAGCACGAGTTACATGTTCGTGACCGGGCCGGATGTGATCAAGACCGTGACCCACGAGGAGGTGACCAAGGAAGCTCTTGGCGGCGCGCATACCCACGCCTCGAAATCGGGAGTGTGTCACTTCGCCTATCCCAATGAACGCGCAACACTCAACGGAGTTCGAGAGCTGATCGGTTATCTGCCGTCGAATAATCTCGACGGCGCGCCGATCGGCGAATGCGCCGACGCGGTTGATCGGCCGTGCGAAAAGATTCGTTCCGTTATTCCGGACAATTCCAAAAAACCGTACGACGTGCGCGCCGTGATCGGTGACGTCGTCGATGACGGGCGGTTTCTCGAAGCGCATCGCGAATTCGCGGGCAACATCGTCGTGGGATTCGCGCGGATCGGCGGAATGACGGTCGGAGTGATCGGCAACCAGCCGGCGGTGCTCGCGGGCTGCCTCGACATCGACGCCTCGACGAAGGGGGCGCGGTTCGTGCGGTTCTGCGACGCGTTCAACGTTCCGCTTCTGACGTTCGTCGACGTGCCGGGATTTCTTCCCGGAACCGCGCAGGAATTCGGCGGAATCATCCGGCATGGCGCGAAGCTCTTGTATGCATACGCCGAAGCGACGGTTCCAAAAATCGCGGTGATCACGCGGAAGGCCTACGGCGGCGCTTACGACGTCATGTCGAGCAAGCACGTGCGCGCGGACTTCAACTTCGCGTATCCCGGGGCCGAAATCGCGGTGATGGGCGCCGAAGGCGCGGTCAATATTCTGTACAAGCGCGAGATCGACGCCGCGAAAGACGCTCAGGCGGAGCGCGCGCGGCGGATCGAGCAGTACCGGGAGTCTTTCGCGAACCCGTACAAAGCGGCCGAGCTGGGCTACATCGACGCGATCATCGATCCCAAAGACACGCGCGCGATGGTCGCTCGCGCGCTCGGGATGCTTAAAGGCAAGAGAGAGAAGGGGCCGTTGCGCAAGCACGGCAACATCCCGCTATGATCTGGCGGCGGCCCGGACTTTCGGGAGATAGATCTTAAACGTCGCGTCGCCGACGAACTCTCCGCTGACGACGATTCGCCCGTCGTTTTCGAGCACGGCATTGTACGCGCGAGTCAGGCCGACTGATTTTTTTCCGCGAGGGATCGCATACGTGAAAAAAGGCTCGAAAATCCGGTCGAGCGCTTCGGGGTTTCCTGCCAGGCCGGAATAATGAATCGTCAGCATCGTATACGGATGCAGCCTCGAAACCGTGCAATCCGGCTGAACGTCTTCTTCGACCAGCGACGTTTCGCCCGTTTCGACCATGAGCTGCGCGCCCTTGGGAAGGGCTGCCATCGCGTTGGCGGCGATATCGACGATGATTTGCTCCATTCTGGAGCGGCTGCGCGGCGCCACGCTCGCGGACGGGTGATGCTGCGTCACCAGCGGGCGGTCGCCCGGGCAAACGCCACTCATTTGCTTGCGGATACGATCAAGCACTGCGTCAACGCTCGAAGCTTTTGGCAGCAGGGTTCTGTCGTCGTTCACCACGAGAATGGACCGTATTTTTTTATTCGCCATCGTCATGCCAGAAATCCCTTTCTGATTTTGTACTGTTTACCGCAATTCCCTTGACCACCTCTCCATCTATATTAATTTAACATAACGTTGAAATTTGGAACACCTTGCTTTACACGGAAGCACGGATAGGTAAATTTGGCCGTTACAGAAAGTGTGAAAAAATGAAAAAGCCCAATCAGGAAACCCATATCATGCGAACGATCGGCACGTTGGTGCGGGCGACGCGCAAGCAGCTCGGACTCGTTCAGCTGTCGGTCGCCAAGCGCCTGGCTCTCACCCAGAGCGCGCTTTCGCGGATCGAATCGGGATTGCAGGTCATGACCGCGCCGCAGTGGGCGGAGTT
>JACPKS010000033.1 GCA_016186905.1 Deltaproteobacteria bacterium | reverse complement strand
ACGTAAATCTCAAACCGCTGCCCGCGGGCATCCAGGTCGCGCCGTCATCGCGAGAACGGTAAACCCCTTCGAAGTTCTTCCCGATGTACAATGTCTGGTTTGGTCCCGCCGCGAGAGTCCAAATGTCGGCGGAAAGGCTGTTGCCATCGGCGCTGCCTGCCCGCGCCACGGCCGCCAGAAATCCGATTGCAACAAGAAAAGCCTTCTTCATTTGAGCCTCCAAATCATTTACCCAACGCGACCATATCATACTCGGCCAAACGTCTTGCCAAGGTTAAATCATGACCCTTTCATCGACCTTTGACTCAACGAAAGCTTTTAACTTTCCGACAACTTCTTGGGCGCGCTTCGCATCCTTCGAGGTAAGCTCTTCCGATAGGTAAGACGCCACGTTCTTTATCTTCAATATCTCCACGCAGTCCATCGACAGAGGTTTGAAGTCAGCGATGCCTATGCCGCTAAGCCGTTTATTCATATTGATCGGAGCGGCCTCATGGTTATCCGAACTTAAATCCTTTCCGAAACGATTTACCGACAAAGCATCAAGTAAATTTATCAAAGCGACGCAGTAGTTCGTAACCGCTGCATCATACCCCTTTTCCTTCAATGCCGAATCCCCGGCCTCCGAATGCTGCCTGGCCTTATCCAGATAGACCTTGTATTTGGACTTATCAACCGCGCGCATCGTACGTCATTTCCTCCAAAGAACGATTCCCTCAGCCTTCGCAATGCGCAGGTATCCAGCGGACCTCGGCGAATCGAAGTCGCGGACAGACTCCACGTGCAAGTTGATCTTAAGACCGGCTTCGCTGGCGTTGCCTACCAGACTCGAACGAAGCTCGAACTCGAGAGCTTCGGACTTTCGCGAGACGAGGGCTAAGAGATCGATGTCGCTCACGGCTGAAAGCTCTCCTCGAGCAGCGCTACCGAAAAGGACAATGCGGTCTAAAAATTTTTTCACCGAAGGCGCAAGGCCCTCGACCTGCTGCTCAACCCAATCGGGGATGAAACCGGCATTAAGCGTGACAACTTGAGTCAGGAATCTGCTCACCAAACCCGAACTCCGATTCAACGAATAGACGGCGGCTTTTCCGTGCCGCTCCTCGTGTAGAATACGAAGCTTCACCAGATCATGGATATTGCGACTGATCGAGATCGCCGGACGCCGGATGGCTCGAGCGAGTTGCGTTTGGTTTTGCCTAAGGTCGGGATTCTGTATGAAATGGTGTATGATGCGAAATTTCACATCAGGACAAAAGCAAAGACCGACCCAATTCGTCGCCATGATCGTATTATCCGAAATTGATCGATGTTTGTCAAATTTGATTTATATAAACCAAAGTGGAGGTTCTTTTCAGAGAGCCCGACATATCGAAGACGATCTTTATGATTGCCGGCTCATCTTTGGAGAAATCTATTTCCCTTCCGCAAGGTCGAGGAAAAACTGGACCGTCCGCGCACTGACTCTTCGCGGAGGGGCAGAGGGGGCGCCATCGGTCAGGCTCTCGATGCTCCGGACGAACTTTCTGTGGTAGATCAGGCGCCGGGGAGGGAGGCTGAGCAGCTGCACGACGTCGGCTACGGGACCCAGGGAGAAGACCACCATGCCGACGGATCCGAGTAGGACCCTGGAGCCCAAGTTATTGGGACACATTTCTCCTTTGCTGCAGAAAGCCAATCCGAACATCACCGCTCCGCCTACGGTCACCGAATCAAATGCGGGTTTTTCGTCCGGGACCAGGTCGATCATGTAGGCCAGGTCAAAGCCGTTGCCGACCAGCATCGTGTCGTTCCCTTTGTGAAGAAGAAAGCGCGCATTCGTACAACCCGGCGCATTTTGTTTCGGCTCAAGGCAGGCGATCTGGAGCACTAGATCTGTTTTCCGGATCTGGATGCCGCTGCCGAGGATAAGGGGCTCGGAGTCAGCCCGTGAGATGGCCGGGATCGCCGAGATCAGCCCGAAGACCAGATAGAATATTCGAGTCATGACTCACCCTTTCTCGCAGTGCGAGGTTCCAACATCGGAGCGGAAGATAACATAGCTAGACTAATAAAGTCAACTATTTAAAAATTGCCCTGGGCACCCCCGAATTGCTCATAAATAAGCGCATTTAGACGCGAACGCGGCGAACCGAATTTTTACCTTGAATCGTTTTGCTCTCATGTCGAACCTCCAAAGTTTTCTCACTTCAGCACGGAAATCCGCCCACAGAAAACCCACTGATCTTTTTACTCCGTCTCTCCGGCAATATGTGCTGCGCGCAGAGCTGATTTAGTTCTCTCTCTAATCCTCCGAAAAGACACTGAGATGGATCGATCTGCGGCAAATTTTTCTCGGTGGGTTCGGGTGCTGGCTTTCGCCGCCGTTACGGCGATTGTGGCGCCGGTGCAGCTTTCACGCGCCGTTGCCGATTCCGGGCTTCCAATCACGGAAGCGGAGTACCGGGCTCTGGCGACGGAGCTTGCTCCCAAGGTCAACCTCTTCGCGGAAATCTGGGAGCAGGATCCGAACGCTGAATTTTACGGCGGCAGCTCGCGGGACTTCCTCTACTGGGTTCTGCGGCAATTCCGCGACGTGAAAACGCGAAAGGAAGCCGAGGCGGTGATGAAACGGCTTCGGCACCTTCCACTCATCGATGTGCGGGAGTTCATCCTCGAGGAATCCGATTTGGACGTGATCACGTCCAAACCCATGTATTCGGTCAAGCCTGCCGAGTTCGGCGTGCGCAAGATCGACGTCTTGAGCCCGCAGATCTTCGACCCCGCAACCGAGATTGGCTTCAACGAGCGCAACCAGGGCTTTGTTCCGGTGGAAAAGGTGCGGCTCGGCATGGGCGGGCTGAAGACCCTGGAAGGATTCAGCGACGGTGTCGCGGAGATCTATTCGGGAAAGCTCACGGTGCACTTCGAACTGGGTCCTGATTTCTGGAAGACGAAGTACGCGCTCGAGGGGCTCAATCACCCGGTGCTTCTCGCGCTCCGCTACCTGCGCGTGCTGTCCGCGAATTATTACCAGCGTTATGGCAGGACTTACCCCGTGACGGTGGAGTCTCTTCTCGATCCTGAGTCCGCCCAACAGGTCGAGGCCGTGCTCAATTCCGTGCGCGACGGCAAGGCGCTTCAGCCGTATTTTCAGAAACCGAAGTTCGCATCATGGTTCAATACCACGATCCAGAAGGCTTTCAGGTCGTACGGCAACACTACTGCGGCGTTTCACCTGATGAAACGCTTTGGAGTGGAGGAGTTGATTCCCCTCTATCCGCGGATCGAGCCATTCTTCAACTATCTCTTCGTGAAAAAATGGGATGAAAAGGCGGTTCACGCGAATTTCGAGAAAGCCGGTGTGCAATCCTCCCAAGCGTACTCGGCGCTCGCGGAGTACTTTCCCGACGGAAAGCTCTACCATGGCACGAACCGCGAGAGTGCATTCCGGAGCATCGTTTTGCAGGGGGTGATTCCTTCCGCGGGCGGCACCGCAGGGAGCGGGCTTTATGGGGTCAGCCTGGCGAACATCGAGTATGCAAAAAAATGGGGCAGTGATCCGCACGGGAAGCGGTTGATCGAGCTTACGCTGGACGCCAACACCCGCCTCATTGACGTCACGAAGGGGAAGGGCAAGGAGCTGTGGTATAAGTCCATGGATCTTCACGGTGGAAATTTTGAGCTCTTTGCCGAGATATTCGGCGTGGATCTCATTTGCTATCCCTACCACCAGGGAGTGAATGCTTTCGTGCTGAAGAACAGCGCGGCCATCGCGGGAATCGACGGGCACACAAGAAAAGTTCTCCCGCTTTCGAAACTGATTGAAACGGCCGCATCCGTGCGGTCGCTCGAGGAACTCATGCGTTTGTTTTCCTCGCTCGAGCTCTTTCCATGGACCGCAACCGAGCTGGACGCGCTGGCGCATGCGTTGCCAAGCCCCGGGTCGCTCGGAGTGCAGGTGGCTCAAGCTCTAAATGAAGGCAAGATTGACTTCTTTGAAGAGTGGAAAAAACTCAACTTCGATACGCCTGCCTTGGGATTCAAATACGGAGAGGAGTACGCTGAAAGGGTCGACACCATTTTGAGGAAGCTCTATTTCCTTCAGATTCTTCTGCTGCGGCCGGCGTTCGAGGAAGGCGACACGGGTGCCCTGAACAGCCTGTTTACCGAGCCGGCGCTTTACTACACGTTGCCGACCCTGGGCATGAGGCCGGAGTGGCTTCGTAAGCCGCAGGCAAAAGCCCTGGCACGGCTCTTTGTGAAGGCATATCTGGACCACGTCGAAGGCAGGCGGGTGTGGGAAAACAAGTGGATCAAGGCGCACTTTACGACGGAAGTCCGGGAGTTTCTGGGACAAGCCGAGTTTAAGGGCTGGATTCACGAGGCCGTTGCCTCCACGATCGGGGAGGAGGCTCTCTTTAGAAATATTCTGGATACAGCATCGAAGGATGCAGCCATCGAGAAGATGCTTCTCTACATCCCGTTTCTCGAGAACGGCCCACGTCTACTGCTCCGCCTCATGAGGGAGGAGAAAGCGAAGAAGCTTCCGTTCCACCGTTTCTTCACGGAGTGGAACAAGTTCCCCAGTTTGCAGGAAGACAAGTACTTCCCGATCCTGCAGGAATACATGATGGGCCTGGATGACAAGTATTTCTTCCATTCGTTGATTCTTCACGGTCACTTCGAAAACAGCGCCTTTCCGGAAGGGTCGAAGCTCGCACGGTTTCAGGAGCTGCTGGACAAGGGCGCGTTCGCGAAAATGGATGTGATGGAAAAGCTCTTTTTTGGCTATCTCGGACACAACACCGAGGAGGAGCTAAAATCCATGCCCGAGATTAAGAAGGTTCTGATCCGCGAATTCGGCGAGCCGGATTGGAGCGCGTTCGGCTTGGGTCCGCAGCCAAAGGCGCCCGGGGCCGAAAGCCAGTCGATCTTTGGATTCTGCTCCCGTCTTCTTCGGTCGGCGCACTAAGCCGACGCCCCGTCGCCTATCCTGCGAGGATCGTGGCAAGAAGTAAAAACAGCACAATGAAGCTATCCGCTCCGAAGCCTGCAAGTGCGATGGAAACAACGCCCTTTTCATTGGGCCGAGTGTGAACGAGCACCTCTCTCATGTTTATGAGGAAAGAGAGCTGCTGCCAGAAGCAACTATTCGGAATTTCCGAATAGTTCAAACTGAAAGAAATCGCAAGGTTGAGCGCATGGCGCCTAGGTATTTTTACCACAACTTCGCTGAATTGTTGAGTATTTTATTATGCCTTTATTTCATTTAAATAGGAATTTTCAACAAATGCTGAAATTACATTTTATAATGAAACATATTGACGCAAGTAATTTTCACTGATAACATTATTTTCAACAAATGCTGAAACAACCAAATACACCGAAAAAAGAAACAGCCCTTGAGAAGGAAGCGGAAAAAGAACTCCTCGCTTGTCTTGCCGAGATTCCTTTTCTCTCCATAGTACAAACCCAGCGGCAACCACGCGATGGCAACTGGCGCCCTGATCTCATGATCGACATTCGGGACGGCAACCGGGAAGAAAGTCTCGTGGTCGAGTGCAAGACGAGCGGACAGCCCCGTATCGCGCGAGAAGCAGTCAATCAGCTTTTATTATATCTCGGGGACTTTAAGCAAAAGGTTTATGGAATTTTCGCGGCTCCTTATATCTCGCCTCGCGCCGCCGAAATCTGTGCCCAAAACGGAATCGGTTACATTGATCTCGCTGGAAACTGCCTCATCAGCTTTGAAAAAATCTTCATCAAAAAGGAGGGAAAGCCCAATCCCTTCGTGCAAAAACGGGATCTCCGCTCGCTCTATTCGCCGCGCTCCGAGCGCGTTCTGCGTGTTATTCTAAACGAGCCCAAACGTGTTTGGAAAATCCAAGAGCTGGCCAAAGCAGCGGGCGTCAGTCTCGGACAAACCTTCAACGTGAAAAAACTTCTTTTGAACAGGGAATGGCTTCAGACAGCACAAACACGAGAAGGGTTTGCGCTCTCGCAACCGTTAGAGCTTTTGCGGGAATGGTCGGAAAACTACGATTTTCGCCGCAATACGGTCTTCGAATATTATTCGATGAAGTCGCCTTCGGAAATCGAAGCCGAGCTTTCCCGGCTTTTCAAGGAAAAGGGAATTGCCTGCGGGCTAACGGGTTTTTCGGGTTCGGCCAGGCTTGGAATTGCAACTCGATACCAACGCGCAATGGCCTATGTCGGAGAAGGCGACCTCGAAGCCGTGGAGCAGCGCTTGGGCCTCAAGCGCGTTACTAGCGGAGCCAATGTCATACTTCTACTTCCCTATGACGACGGCGTTTTTCTCGGCGCGACTTCCAAAAATCAGGATGAGGTTGTATCTTCCGTTCAGGTCTATCTCGATCTCGTCGGCTATCGAGGCCGGGGCGAGGAAGCAGCCGGACAATTGCTGAATGAGGTCATCAAGCCACAATGGGAGTGAATCGAACCGACTATAACACCGAGGCCGTGGCTGCCGCGAAGTCCGTGCTCATAGAACTGGTCCATCTTTTAGGCGAGTACCGCGACCACTTTGTCGTCATCGGAGGCTGGGTTCCCGAGCTTCTTCTGCCAGCGGCCACAAGCCCGCACGTCGGGAGCATTGACGTGGATATCGCGCTCAATCATCGAAAGTTTGCCCAAGATGGCTACAAAATGGTCCAAGAGATTTTGCTTTCTCGCGGATACGAGCTGGGCAAGCAACCCTTCATTTTTTTTCGTCCGGTCAAGCTCGGCGACCGTATCATCAAAGTCGAAGTCGATCTTCTGGCCGGCGAATACGGCGGAACCGGAAAGAATCACCGCACGCAGAAGGTCCAGGACGTTCGTCCGCGAAAAGCGCGTGGCTGCGATCTTGCGTTCGAGCTTTTCCGCGAAATCAATGTCGAGGGTGAAATCCCCGGCGGCGGTACGGATTCCGTCACCGTGCGCGTGGCCTCAATCGTTCCCTTTCTTGTCATGAAGGGCATGGCGCTTCATGACCGGATCAAGGAAAAAGACGCTTGGGACATCTATTATTGCGTGAAGAACTATCCGGGAGGAACGGACGCCGTAGCCGCCGAATTCCAGCCTCACTTGAATCACTCTCTTGTTCGCGAAGGGCTTGAAAAAATCGCGGGGAAATTCTCCTCGGTCCATGCGGTCGGCCCAAAATTTGTAGCGGATTTCGAGGAAATTACGGATCAAGCGGAGCGGGAGCTTCTACAGCGGGATGCCTTTGAGCGCGTCCGGGCGCTTCTCGAAATCATCGGCGTTGTAAAAAAATAAAACTCCCATTCCAAAACGGAAAAACCGCACCCATCAGCCTTCAATCCGAACCGGCCCGTGACTAGGAGGGCGCTAACGGCAATCTCATTTCAATCGTCGTTCCGGTTCCTTCCTTGGCGCTAGACCCCCTAGACGTTGAAATGACAGATGGAAGGAAGCCGCGCTCAGTAAGACCAGCACTAAGACCAAACTAAGACCAAAAATGTAATGTTCGGTAACGCTCGGTAATGTTCTGTGCTGCCTGACTCGATAAGCCCCTGAAACCCTTGATTACAGGTTTCAACGACTTATGAAAAACTAGGCCACCGAAGCTGACAGTGGCGTCCCCACGGGGATTCGAACCCCGGTTACTCCCGTGAAAGGGGAGTGTCCTAGGCCCCTAGACGATGGGGACGCGTACGGAAGTTCCCATAGTTATAGGACTTATCCGCGACGGTCAATAAGCTACGAAGATTCGGTGGCCTCGAAGTGCGGAAGCGTGGATTTGAGGGGAACCGGCTTCGCGTTCCAAAGGCGCGCGGCCAGGAAAAGGCCGATGGCCGCGACGGGAATCATCGCGAGAGGCCAGTTCATCCAGTTCGCGGGATCCTTCGCGGCGTCCCCGGACGGGAGAATCGAGCCGTAGACGATGGCCTGCAATCCGGTGCCCAGGTAGACCATGCCGTCGATCAGGCCTACGGCCACGCCGACGTTGCGCTTGCCCCCGAAGTCCATCGAAGCCGTGCCCGAGAGCATGCCGTGCACGCCGATCACGGAAAGCACCATGAAGCTCACCACCCAGCCGAGCATCGGCGTCGTGAGAAGAGGAACGGCGATCAGCGCGCCCACGAGCATGATTCCGTACAGGATCGAGGAAACCGGTCCGCGCCGCGAGTGAAAAAGCTTGTCCGAGAGCGTTCCCGCGAAAACACCGCCCAAGATTCCGGCAACGCAGTTGGCGAGTCCCCAGTTGGAAGCGATGAACTGAGTCATCTGCCCCGTCTGCTTCGAGAAAATGAGGTACCAGTGCATGATCGCGTTGCGCAGGAAGCCTGAGCAGAACTCGATCAAGGCGATGGTGACGATCGCGGGATTTCTCAGCATGCGCTTTCCGACCGTGATGGCGGAAAGGGCGGGGCCCTTGTCGCCGCTGGACGCGTCGCCGGTGTCGAAATCGCGGTGGCCCGTATCGCCGGGGGAATCGAAGACCATGAAGTAGTCGATCGCGGCGAAGGCGAGAAGCAGCGTCATCGGAACGAAGAACACCATGTAAACCGGCGCGTTTTTCACGATGAGGGTTCCCCAGTCGAACGCGAAGTAGATCCCGAGCGAGATCAGGATTCCGAAAATCCCGCCGAAGGTGCCGCGCTCCCGAAGATGAAACCAGGCCGCGTTCACCTTCACGATCGAGACGGCGCCGAAGCTCTGGAAGTACATATTGACCGCGTAGCAGAGGATGAACCAGCCCACGATATCGGGCGATCCGGAATACACGACGAGTCCCATCGCGAGGTTCGCGAGCGCCGATCCGATCGCGCTGATGAGAATTGTTTTGCGGCCGCCGATCCGGTCGGTCAGGGGGCCGTTGATGATGAAGGAAACGCCGTAGACCCAGGTGCCGATGCCGAAGATCGTCCCGAAGTCGGCGTTCGTGATGAGCTCTCCCAGCGCGTTTTTCGCGACGGTGAGGTTGTAGCGGCCCATGTAGAGGAAGGCGTACGTCAAACCCAGCGGCAGCCAGTTGAAGGCGCGGCGTTTGATGAACGCCGGGGAGTGCCCGAGATCGACTTTCGGCAGCCGCGCGAGGATGAAGCTGATGACGATGATGAGGATCAGGATCGGGAGAAATTGCTGAACGCTTTGCGCGAGCATCGAGAGCATGCGCGAAAATTAGCGAGCGGTATGTGGATTGGCAATCTGAATTCCCGGCGCGTGTAAAAAAAACGGTTTGCCCTGACGGGCAAACCGTTTTTTTTACAGTTAAACTGCTTTGTTATCGTGAACGCTTTGCCGTCCCCGCGCGAAACAAGACGAACATCAGCAGGCCGAACGCGATCACCGCCGTCCAATGGTTTTGCGAAACCGCAGGAACAAGCTGGCTTAGATCCATCGCCGAGAGCAGATTTTCCTTTAGCGCGAAGAGTGCCAGCACAATCCCCGCGATCGACCCGCCCGCGATGAGGCCCGAAGAATACAATACACCCGGGCTCGATTCGGTTTCTTCCGGTGTTGTTGATTTGCGGCTGCGGCGCGCCCGCGCGCGATCGACGATCGCGCGCACCATTCCGCCGAAAAAGATCGGCGTCGACGCCGCCATCGGAAGATAAACGCCGACCGCGAAAGCGAGCGAAGGAACGCCGCAAAGCTCCATGACGATCGCGATCGAGACGCCAAGAAGCACTAATCCCCACGGCAGTTTTTGCGTGAGAATGCCGTCGATGATGAGCGACATCAGACGCGCCTTTGGCGCCTCGTACTTCACGACCGGCGTGCCATCGTCGCGCGTTTTCAGATTCCCGTTGATTCCCGGGTCCACGAGGTAGCGGACGAGACCCGAGTCGTCGACGAAGTATTTCCCCGGGGTCAGGCCCGCGAGCGGGCCCGCCTTCGGCGTTTCCGACAGATGCAGCACGCGATATGCGCCGGCGTCGCGGGAGGCGTCAGCACCCTTGACGTGTTCGATTCTCGTGAGCGAGGCTACGTTTTCAACGCGCGTGCCGGCTGGAACGGCCTTCGCGGAGTACACCGTCGAAGCCTCGTTGAGAACGTTCAACGTATACCCGATGACGAAGGCCGAAGTAATCGCGCCGATCAGAAGCGAAATCTGTTGCGCCTTGGGCGTCGCTCCCACGAGGTACCCGGTTTTGAGGTCCTGCGAGGTCGTGCCGCCGTTGGAGGCCGCGACGCAGACGATCGCGGCAACACTTAGCGCGGTCACGCGGTATTCCGGCCCCACCCATCCCAGCACGAGGAATATCAAACTCGTCATGAGAAGCGTGGCGACCGTCATTCCCGAGATGGGATTGGAGGACGACCCGATCTCGCCGACCAGCCTCGAGCTCACCGTCACGAAAAGAAATCCGAAGAGCACGATGAGGATCGCGCCGAGCACGTTCATGTGCAGCGAGGGAACCGCCGAGATCGCCGCGATGAGAAGCAGCACTCCGGCGATGACGAAGCTCATCGGAAGGTCATGATCGGTCCGCAGGCGCGAGGCCGCGCGCGCGCCGCGCGCTTTAAGCGAGCCCAACCCCGCGCCCGCCGAGCGAATGATCGTCGGAAGGCTCTGCGCGAGCGAGATGATGCCGCCCGCGGCGACAGCGCCGGCCCCGATGTAGAGCACGTAATTGCGCCAGATCTCATGCAACGACATTTGCGAAATCAGCCTGGCCGCCGGGAAAATCGGAGCAGTCAACCCATCGCCGAAGAGCTTGATCGCGGGAGTGAGCACCCAGCTCGCGAGCACGCCGCCAGCCGCCATCGTACAGGCGATGCGTGGTCCGATGATGTAGCCGACGCCCAAGAGCTCCGGCGAAACTTCGGCCGAAACGCCCGCACCCTTGAAAAATCCGAGAAGGCGCGAGGGCGCTTCTTCCCATAGTCTCAACCCCGAATTGAATATCTTGTAGAAGAGTCCGACAAAAAATCCCGTGAAGACCGTGCGGGCGCTCGTGCCGCCTTCTTCTCCGACGATCAATACCTCCGCGCACGCCGTGCCTTCGGGAAAGGGAAGTCGTCCGTGGCCCTCGACGATGAGCGCGCGCCTCAGCGGGATCATCATGAGCACGCCGAGGATCGCGCCAAGAACCGCCACCGTCATGATGCGCATGAGCTCCATCTCGTGACCGAGAATCAAAAGGGCCGGCATCGTCACGGCGACACCGAATGCGATGGATTCGCCGGCCGAGCCGGTTGTTTGCACGATGTTATTTTCAAGAATTGTCGCGCGTCGAAGTCCGAACGCTTTGGAAAGCCCCCGAAACAAGGTGATCGCAAGCACCGCGACCGGAATCGAGGCGCTCACCGTCATCCCGACCTTAAGAGCGAGGTAGAGCGAGGATGCGCCGAAGATGATTCCAAGGATTACGCCCATGATCACGGGGACAAGGGTCAGCTCGGCAAGGGATTGTTCCGTTGCGACGTAGGGTTTGTGCTGTGTTTCCATGTCCAAGAGCATAGACATGGCGCGCCGAACAGAACAGGAAATATTTGCAGGAGTGGAATTTGATTTAGCCGCGAGAATTGAATAGAACCTCGCTTGAACTTCGGAGAAGATAGCTGAACCCATGGCCAAAGAAACTGCCAGCAACGGAACCGTCGCGATCTTGAACGTCGGAACGAAGATTCTTCTCAAAGATACGATGGACCAGTTCATCCGAACATTGGGCGATTACAAGACCCATTATGCGTCGAATATGCAGTCGGCGCTGCGCACGCTCAAAGAAGCGGGAATCGATATCCTCAACTGCGAGGTCGACTTCAACGACGGGTCGGTGTTTCGACTGCTTCGAAACATCGACTGGTCAGCCGATACAAGCGATCTTTTCGTGATTCTCGCAATTGAGGAAGACCGCAAGGATCTACGCGCGCTTGCCGAGGAACTTGAGGTTCACGCGATTCTCACGAAGCCGTTCTCCGCCGCGGATCTCAAAACGCTGATGACCCAGTATGAGACGTGGAAGGCGCTCCCAAAGCAGCCCTGGCAGCTGCTCGTGCGCGAAGCGAAGGAAGCGCTAAGGGAAAATCGCTTTCGACAGGCCGAAGGAAGTCTCTTTCAGGCGGTTAAAGGCGCGCCGAATAATCCCGTGCCGGTGCTCAAATTCGGCGAGTATTACATCGAAAAGATGCAGTACGATATGGCGGAGAAATTCTTGAAGAAAGCGCTTGAGCTCAAGCCCGATTACGTCGCGGCGCTTTCGGCGATGGGTTCGCTCAAAACGAAAACCGGACAGTTCGAGAACGCGCGCGAATATTTCTTGAGGGCGCAGGCATTGTCTCCGCTTAACCCCGATCGTATTGTCGCGATGGTGCAGCTTCAAGTCGACTGGTCCATCGAGATGTGCAAGCAGGCGTTGCGCACCGATCCCGGCGCCTCGGCCGCGCGATACCTGCTTGGAAAGCTCCATGCATTGGATAAGGATTATGCCGGCGCGGCGCGCGAAATAGAGGCGGCAAGCCCCCAGCTTCATCCTGACCTTAAAAGCGAAGCCCAGACGTTTCTGGCCCTTGCTAGAAAGCTCGGCGGTCTGGCAAAGTAAGCGGCATCATGACCGAGCAGCAAAACGGCGCCAAGAGCGCGCCGGCGCATAAAGCGCGAATAAGGCTTTCTCCCTCATACTGGACCCACGATTACGCCGTCCCGTTTTCGGAAGACGTTCAGCCCGCAAGCCTGTTCCTGAAAAACCGTCATTATCTCGTGGTCGACATCGAAACGCAGAAGATCGCGCAAGACGTCGGCGGCTGGGGCAATATCGACAAGCTCGGCGTGTCGGTGGCGTGCGCGTACGACTCGAAGTCAGGCGAACTGCTCGCTTTCCGCGAAAATGAGCTCGATGCGCTTCAGAAACTTTGCCGCGAGCGGCTCGTCGTGGGTTACAACATCGCGGGCTTCGATCTCAAGGTTTTGTCGGCATACGGATTCGATTCGCGCCGCTACGACGTTTTCGACATCATGCTCGACGTCGAGAACACTTCGGGCCGCCGCTTCGTGAAGCTCGATTCGATCGCCAAAGGCACTCTCGGCAATGAAAAGATCGCTGATGGGCTGCAAGCCGTGGAGTGGTACAAACGCGGCGAAATCGACAAGATCATCGAGTACTGCAAAAGAGACGTCGAGATCACGCGCGACATCTTCATCTACGGAATGAAAAACGGGCACATCAAGATCGCGATGGCCGATGGTGGTGCTTCGACCGTTCCGGTGCAGTGGACATAGCCGACAAGTCACTGTCTTTACAATGAAATATAGATCTTCAGAGAAGAGTAAATTTTGTTTACAAAACATTAACGCAGCGCGAAAATGGGGGTGTTAGTCATTTATTAACGACGCCAAGGATTGGAGGTACGTATGTCTAAGTTTTATCTAATGTTATTCGCATTGGTGTTCGCGGTTGCTCCAGCGCTGTCTGATGCGAATATCTGTGTGTATCGTTTATGTGATGCGGAGACATCTGTTGCATTTGAGCTCCCAACTTGCGGGAATATTTGTGTGCCGTTGGAAGCTGCCGGGGAATGTCCATTGGCATGTAGAAGCCGTCCATGCCCTAAAGATCGCTATTGCATCTTAGAGGCAGGGCAGCATATTAGGAGCAACTAGGCGGTCAGTCTCCACTTGATCGAGCATCCCATCGCGGGCAGCTGATCGGCGCTGGGTTCGCGGCCCGCGGCGATCGCGAGAAGCGCGTCGCGCAGATCCTGGCGCGTGACTTTCGCGGGATCTTTCCAGCTGTCGTCGATACGCCCGCGATAGCGCAGCTTGAAATTCCCGTCGAAGGCGAAGATGTCGGGCGTACAGACCGCGCCGTACGCCTTGGCGACGTCTTGTGAGTCGTCGATGAGGTATGGAAATTCGAAGCCGGCTTCTTTGGCTTGTTCGCGCAGATTCTCGGGCGCGTCTTCGGGATATTCGTCGGAGTCGTTGGAACAAATTCCGATGAACTGAATCTGCTTGGGAGCGAGTTCCCGCGCGAGTTTCGCGATGCGGTCCTGCGTGGCTTGCACGTACGGGCAGTGATTGCAGAGAAAGAGGATCGCGAGCGCCTTCTTTCCCTTGAAATCTTCGAGCGTATACGTTTTCCCGTCGATTCCTTTCAGGCTGAATTTCGGGGCCGACTTTCCAAGCGGGATCATTTCGGAGTAGGTGAGTGCCATGGGTGTTTCAAATTTATCGGTGGTCACGATACGAGGCAAGGCTTTGTTGACGACGGGCAGGTGGGCTTGTATGTTCTCGGAACCGTTTGGTTTGAGAGCCCGTAGCTCAGGCGGTAGAGCATCTCACTTTTAATGAGAGGGTCGACGGTTCGAGTCCGTCCGGGCTCACCACGCCTTTCTTTTGAAAATCGCCTCATGCTGCATCGTCCTCGCAAAAGCTCCTGCTGCGTACTACGTGTACGCATTAGTCGCTTTTGCTCGGCCTCTTTGCCTGAGGCGATTTTGAAAAGAAAGGCGGCGGGAAGACTGACGGACTCGAACGCGGAGTGAACGGCGGTGCGGGGAGCGCGAGCGAGCGAGCGCTTCGCGCGCCGCAAAAAACGCGTGATGCGTTTTTTAGTGAACGTAGGGGAGCCTACGCAGCTTTCGAGCTGGATGCGAGAAAGCGTAGTAGGTCGAGTCCCGCTCGGTGTTTGGTAAAGAATTGACGCCTACGTTAATGATATCAATCGGTTAGCATTTCCAAAGTTGTAAAAAATCAACCACATAAGTATAATTTCGTGGTAATATTTTTACATGTCTGCAAAAGTCGTAAAAAAACGATCTCGGGGCAGCGCCGAATCCATCCTACGCGAGATCAATCGCCGCAAGTTGATGCGCTTCACTGAGCTTGCTCGCATCGGTGCGAGCGGCATACAGCTTCGGCGAATGGTCGAAGCTGGCGAATTGCATTCGCTCGGCAGTGGGATATATGCGTCCCCAAGGTTGGATGTCTTCGTTGCCACGCTACTCGCCACCACGAAGTATTACCCGCAAGCCGTCATATCGGGTCACACCGCGATGCAGATTCACGGACTCGGACTCGAATATATAGAAAAGATCGAAGTCGATATTCCGCGCGAAACGAGCATCCGCAACAAGATGCTCACCGCACATCGCGTCCCTATAAAAAGACTCACCGGAATTATTCTTCTCCCATTTCACGGAAAGAAAATCCGAATATACAATCTGGAGCGCACACTATGCGAAGCGTATTTGCGTGATCCGGCAGGCCCGCTTTTCTTTAAGGCACTGAAGCGATACATGGCCCGCCCGAAACCTAATCCCGATCGCATCCGTGAATATGACCGCGCGCTTAATACAGCAGGAAATGGCCGATGCCTAAATCCAAATCCATTCTCGCAAAAGCCCGTGCCTGGGCGCTCAAACGCAAACTCTTCGGACCTCAGGCTTTTCTGCGCTATGCGATCTTTGGGTTCGTGGAAAATCTCAATCAGGTTTCCGATGACTTTATTTTCAAAGGTGGAAACCTTCTCTGGATTTACATCGCCACGCCACGCACCACGATCGACCTGGATTTGGCGACCTTAAAGACAGCCTCGCACGGACAAGTGAACGCCCTGATTCAACGCGCGTGTTCCATACGCTCCGAAATTCACTACTCCCTCCTTGCGTTCAGTGAGATCGAGCAGGACGGAAAACTAGGCGCATCCGTTACGATCCAATACGAAACCGACCAGGGAGCCAGTAACCGGTTTGAGGTCGATGTTGTGTACGCCCTGAGCACGGAGAACCAAGAGATCGAATCTCCCGTTCACCCTGAAGTAACCATTCGCGCTGCCACGGTAGAAAACATAATCGCTGACAAGCTCGCGGCCTGTCACCGTTTTCGGTCCGGCAGCACGCGCATGAAAGACTTCGATGACTTGTGGCGACTGAGCCGAAGCCGAATTGAAATCGAAGTCGATCGCCTTGATAAATTGCTCCGCACGAAACAAGTGCCAAAGCAAGTCGATGTCGCGTGGATCAATCCAGATCTGATCCGGATTTGGAGCACGCACCAATCGCGATATCCGGATCTACCGAAAGACCCGGTAACTTTGTTTTCGGATGTAAATAAGTGGCTGGCTGAGCTTTGAATGGCCGCAACAGTTTCAAAACGATTAGACCGGCG
>JACPKS010000005.1 GCA_016186905.1 Deltaproteobacteria bacterium | reverse complement strand
TGGTGGGCCTTCCAGGACTCGAACCTGGGACCACCCCGTTATGAGCGGGAAGCTCTAACCAACTGAGCTAAAGGCCCCCCTGCTTGTTTCTTTTTGTCCCATGCTTCGTCATCCTCCTCCTTCCTCCCGCAGCGTACATCTATAGTACGCTTTGGTCGGGCGTCGTCGGCTTCCTCGCCTGGAACAAAAATAAACGTCGCGGTTAATCTCGTCGTCTTCCTTGCCTAAACAAAAAAATCAAGTACCGTCGACGAACGACTTCAGAAGCTTCGCGCGGCTGGGGTGACGCAGCTTGCGCAACGCCTTGGCTTCGATCTGACGGATACGCTCGCGGGTGACGAAGAAGTCCTGACCGACCTCTTCAAGCGTGTGGTCCGACTTCTCGCCGATGCCGAACCGCATGCGCAGCACCTTTTCCTCGCGCGGCGTAAGCGTTGCGAGCACGCGACGGGTCTGTTCCGAAAGATTGATGCTCATCACGGCGTCCGAGGGCGAGATGATTTTCTTGTCCTCGATGAAATCGCCGAGATAAGAATCTTCTTCCTCGCCGATGGGCGTCTCGAGCGAGATCGGTTCCTTCGCGATTTTCAAAACCTTGCGCACCTTCTCGACCGGCAGCTCCATCTTCGCCGCGATCTCTTCGGGCGTGGGCTCGCGGCCCAGCGTCTGAATAAGCTGACGGCTCGTGCGCACGAGCTTGTTGATCGTCTCGATCATGTGCACCGGAATGCGGATCGTGCGGGCCTGGTCGGCGATCGCGCGCGTGATCGCCTGGCGGATCCACCACGTCGCGTACGTCGAGAACTTGTAACCGCGCCGGTATTCGAACTTATCGACGGCCTTCATGAGACCGATGTTTCCTTCCTGGATGAGATCGAGAAACTGCAGACCGCGGTTGGTGTACTTCTTCGCGATGCTTACGACAAGCCGCAGGTTCGCTTCTACGAGCTCGGACTTCGCGAGGTCCGCTTTGCGCTCGCCAGTGCTGATCGCGTAGTAGAGCTTCTCGAGCTTCTCAAACGGCATCGTGCACTCGGCATCGATCTTGGCTTTTCTCTTGATCAGCTCTTCGTGCTGGCGAATCAGCTGATCGACCTTCGCTTCCGAAGTATCGAGCTGACGAAGAAGCTTGAACCGGTCGGAGCCACCCTTATTGAACGTCCTGACCATCCGCCGGTACTCGGTGACGTTTTTGACTTCGAGAAAATCGTAGATTTTTTTATCTTCGGCGCGGATCTCCTTGAGCCTGAGATACCAGCTACGCAGCTTAGACGTGAAAAAATTGATCGACTTGCGGTTGAGCGCGAGATCAATGAGGACGTCCTGGATCTTCTGCGTGCCTTTCTCCAGCTCGCCCTCGGCGTTCGCCCGGGTCTTCGCGGAGAGTTTTCTGTCCTCGATCTTGCCGAAAAGCTTGTCCTGCAGCGAAGCGAAGTGCCGAAGCTTCGCGAGCGCCGCCATGATCTTGTTGTAGTACATCTTCTCGTCGTCGGTGTTCACTTCCTCGTCGACGCCGCGGATGACGTCCTTGACCTTCACCTTGCCGCTCTCCATGCGCTCCTGCAGCTCGAGCATCGAGCGCACGCCCTCGCGCGTGGCGAGCAGCGAACGCAGCACCTCGATTTCGCCCTCCTCGATGCGTTTGGCGATCACGACTTCCCCTTCGCGCGTGAGCAGCGAAACGGAGCCCATTTTTTTCAGATAAAGTTTTACCGGGTCCGTGCCGCGCGCGACTTCCTCGACTTCTTCCTTTTCAACTTCCTCTTCAACTTCCTCGGCTTCGGCGGATTCATCCTCTTCGCGTTTTTTCGCCGACTCGACGACGTCAACGCCATTCTCTTCGAGGAAATTCATGATGAGATCGATCTTGTCGGCGTCGACAAGTTCGTGGGGCAGCAGATCGTGGATTTCCTCGAACGTGAGGAAGCCGCGCTGGACCCCAAGCTCGATGATCTTCTTCATCTCCTTGATCTTCGTCGCCGCGCCGCCGGCCGTCGCTTGGGTTTCTTTCATCATAGAACCACGTCCTCCATCCCGGTCAGCTCGACCGTTCCAGGCTTTTCACGAGCTCGTTGTATTCGCTCATCAGGCGCGCAAGCTCGGTGGATTGACCCGAACTGTCGGCCCTGAGAATAATCGCGCGCAAACTGTCACGCCGCCGCTCTTTTCCGCGCCGTGCAAGTTTTAGGTTCAGATCCTTGAATTCGCGGATCAATGCAGCCTGCGCTTCGCCCTTTTCCCCTGTGCCTTTAGTACCGCTCTCTTTACCCTGTTCTTGATCCGCAGTCACTAATCCTCTTGCCAAAATCGCTCTGATTTTCGGATTTTCCGTCCACTCCAGGATCTCGGCTCCCGGCTGGTTTCCGGCCTTCGCCAGCTCCAAAATGCGCAAAACGAGATCACGGATCTTCTCGCTTTGGATCCCTTCAAGAATGCTCCCGGCCTCGCTTGCCGGCCCTAAACCCTGCCCCCAGAGTTCAGGATGTTGGAGGACCAATTCCAGAAAACGCATTTCCGTCGGATCGGATATTTCACTTAAAATCGCAGGATTAGCATTATTTCCCAGAGAAACAACGGGGGGGTTCTTCGTTCTTGCACCCTGCGTCCGAAGTTCCTTTGCGCGTCGTTCTAAGATCGCGACTTCGATTCCAAAAAGGCCCGAAAGCTGGTCGAGCCGAATGAGTCGGGCGGTTTCCGAACTGAGTTTCGCGAGCCAAGGAAGGATCTGATCGAGGGCCCGAGCCTTGCCTTCAGTCTGCGACCCCGACGATCTCGCAAGATCCAGAATACGCTGATCGAGCAGATAGGGCGCCGAGCTCAAAAGAGCACGGAAGGCATCGGAACCTTTTTCGCGGATGAACTCGTCCGGATCGAACTCATCCGGAAGCGTCACGCCCCGCACGACGACGTCTTCGTTCAGAAATGTCTCCATCGCGCGGGACTGTGCTTGAATACCTGCTTCATCGCCGTCGAAAACGACGAGAATGTCTTTTGCGAGTCGCTTGAGACCTGCGACCTGTTTTTCAGTGAGCGCGGTTCCGAGTGTCGCGACCGTGTTTCCGACGCCGGCCTGCTGCAGGCTCAGGCAATCCATGAAGCCCTCGACCACGATGCACGCGTTCTCGGCGCGAATGTCTTTCTGGGCGTGAAACAGCCCGAAAAGGTGGCTCCCTTTTTTGTAAACCGGGCTTTCGGACGAGTTGAGATACTTCGGCCCCGAGTCGTCACCGAGCGCGCGCCCGCCGAACGCGATCACTCGGCCGCGCGGATCGAGCACCGGAAAAATCACGCGGTTGCGAAAAAGATCGTAGTGGGAGCGGCCGGCATCGGCGCTGGCTGCGGGCGTCGCATGTGCTGCGGCGCTGATCTGCGCGTCCGTGTTTTTTCTGCGAATGAGTCCCAATTCTTCGGCTTTATCGAGCGGCGCTTTTTTCTCCGTAAGAAAGTTGCAGAGCGCGCCCCATTCCGCCGGAGCGAACCCCAGGCACTCTTTGCGGATCGTCTCGCCGGAAATCCCGCGGTCGGCGAGATACTGGCGGGCCGCAGTACCCTCCGCGGCGAGAAGCTTCTGATGGTAGAAGCGCGCCACGAAGTGGTTGAGCTTGTAGTACACGTCAAGCAGGCTCTCGCGCGAAGGCGTGCCAGGAGGCGTCCTCGCGCCGCCGATTTTTTTCGCGAGCTCGGGCGGAATCGGCACTCCGAATTTGCCGGAGAGAATCCGCACCGCTTCGCCGAAAGACACCGACTGCATTTCCTGCACGAATGAAATGACGTCGCCGCTCTTCTGACAGCCGAAGCAATGATAGATGCCTTTGTTTATGGCCACCGAAAACGAGGGCGAACGCTCGGAGTGGAAGGGGCAGAGGCCCATGAGGTTGGAACCCGTCTTGCGCAAACGCACGAACTCGCCCACCACGTCGGCGATCGGGATGCGGCTCTTGAATTCGCGGATCGGGTTGGCTCCTGTTTCCGTCATTTCCTGCTCACGAAGCGATTGCCTTTTTCGTAAAAGCGAAGCTTGAGATCATGCCCGTCGCTGATTCCGATACGCTCGGCCGCGACGATTCTCGCGCGCGTGAGAGGTTTTCCCTCGAGCACGGCCAGATGCGGCAGTCCGAGCGGCTTCCCGTTGAGCGATCCGTCGATCCCCATCGCAAGCGTAAGTTTCGCCGGCCCTGACGTCAGCTGCACCATCTGGCGATCGGTCAACGCGGGCGCCGCCAGGCCAAGCTTGCGCAGCTTCGCCATCGTCGGAATGCCTTCGATCGGTTCGACCGCGCGAATCAACACCGCGCCCGCCTTGCCGGATTTTTCAGTCACGAAGTTCAGCAAAAAATAATTTCCGTAGATGAAGTAAACGTAGATCAGGCCGGGCTCGCCGAACATGACGCTTGAGCGCGGCGTCGGCCCGCGCGCGCTGTGTGACGCCGGATCGCCCGCGCCGAGATAGGCTTCCGTCTCGACGATGCGCGCGCGAAGCCAATACCTTCCGAGCTTACGCAAGATTTCGCGACCCAATAGGTCTTTCGCTACTTCAACCGTATTGCGGTTAAAAAAAGAAGCCGGAAGCGAGGAATAAATACTTTTATACATTGAGAAACTACAGCTCAATGGCTTTCAGTTAAGAAAATGTGGCGACGTCTTACGCGCCGCTAAGACGCTTGCTCACGAGCTGGCTCGCGAGCTTGCCGTCCGCTTTGCCGCTCACTTTCGGCAGGAGCGCTTTCATCACGGTGCCCATGTCCTTCGGTGTCTTCGCGCCCGTCTCGGCGATCGTGCTTTCGACGATTTTCAAAAGTTCCGCCTCCGAAAGCTGCGCGGGAAGATAGCCCTGGAGAAGCTTTAATTCCGCGCTTTCCTTGTCGACGAGATCCTGGCGTCCGCCGGCCTTGAACTGCTCGATCGAGTCCTGGCACTGTTTCGCAAGCGAACCGATGATCTTGATGATGCCGGCGTCGTCGAGATCGACGCGATCGTCGATTTCTTTTTTGCGAACGGCGGCATGAAGCATGCGGATGGCGCTGAGCCGGTTCTTATCACCGCTTTTCATCGCGGCCTTCATGTCTTCGGAAATGCGCTCTTTAAGCGTCGCCATTAATAGCTCGGACGCCTCGACTTTTTCGCCGCGCGTTTTCTTGCCGCGATCGCCTTCTTCTTTTTCTTCACGCTGGGCTTTTCGTAATTCTCGCGCCTGCGCACTTCGGAAAGTATGCCTGCTTTTTCGCAAAGCTTCTTGAAGCGTTTCACGGCGTTTTCAAAAGACTCACCTTCGTTGATCCGGATGCCGGTCATCCCGTTTACCTCCTGGGGTAGATATATAGTAAGCCTTGGATTTTCAACATTTTTCACAGCCCATGTCAACCCTCCTTCCTTGTGACATTTTTCAGCAAAATACGATATAATAAGTCGTAGTTAGGCCTAGTGTGGGTGAAATCATTCAAAAATTCTCCCATTCCGGCTTGATATACGAACATAGGTGTCGTAGTTAGTGGTTTGTTATATAACGATTTAGGTGATCGCTTATGGTTAAGCTGAACCGGACTACCGAATATGGCTTGATGGCGCTCAGTTACATCCGCGGAAAAGAAGCGGGAGCGCTCACGAGCGCGCGAGAAATCGCCCAGTATTTTGATTTGCCATTTGAGATTCTCGCGAAAACGCTGCAGCGCCTCAAAGAGCAAGGGCTGATTGCATCGACGTATGGAACGCGGGGCGGCTACGTTCTTTCGAAAGATTTGAAGACAGTAAATTTACTGGAATTTCTCATGTTCATGGAAGGCCCCGTTGGACTCGTCACGTGTATGGGAAACGACGGGCACAAGGGTGACGATCTGAGTCATTCCTGCGCATATAAATCCGGCTGTAATATCCGGCCCGTGCTTTCCACCTTGAACGAGAAGATCTACGATTTTCTAAGTCGTATTTCATTGGATGAATTGACACGGATTCCACTGACGAAAACGGCCGCACGCCAGGGAGCCCTTCCGATCAGCATCAATTTGAGTGGAGGGGAGCCATGAGGTTTCCAATCTACCTCGATAACCACGCAACGACTCCGGTTGACCCTCGGGTTCTCGAGACGATGATCCCCTATTTCACCGATCACTTCGGCAACGCCGCAAGCCGCAACCACCTGTTCGGTTGGCAGGCCGAAGAGGCCGTTGAAATTGCACGCGCTGAAATCGCGAAACTCATCGGGGCGACGGCAAAAGAAATCATTTTCACGAGCGGCGCTACCGAATCCGACAACCTCGCCATCATGGGCGTGGTGGAAATGTACAAGGAAAAGGGCAGCCACATCATCACTTCGACGATCGAGCATAAGGCGATTCTCGACACGTGCAAATATCTCGAGCAGCACGGCTGCAAGGTGACTTACGTTCCGGTCGATAAAACAGGAAGAGTCAGCGCCGAAGACGTCCGCGCGGCGATCACCGACAAGACGATTCTCATCTCGATCATGTTCGCCAACAACGAGATCGGAACGATCCAGCCCATCGCCGAGGTCGGAAAGATCGCGAAGGAAAAGGGCGTGGTCTTTCATACCGACGCCGTTCAGGCGATCGGAAAGGTGCAGGTCGACGTCGAAGGGATGGGCATCGATCTGCTCTCGCTTTCCGCGCACAAAATGTACGGACCAAAGGGCATCGGCGCGCTTTATATCCGCAGAAAAGCGCCGCGCGTGCGGCTTGCCGAACAGATCCACGGCGGCGGACACGAGCGCGGCATGCGCTCGGGAACCTTGAACGTGCCGGCGATCGTTGGATTCGGCAAAGCCGCCGAGCTTGCGCGGACGTTGATGCCGGAAGAATCCAAGCGGCTCGCCGCGCTTCGGGACAAGATGCATCGTGAGATCACGAAGGCCGTTCCGGAAGTTTATCTCAATGGCCATCCGGCTTACCGGCTGCCGAATAATCTCAATCTCAGTTTTGCCTACGTGGAAGGCGAGTCGATGATCATGGGCATGAAGGAGCTTGCCGTTTCGTCGGGCAGCGCCTGCACCTCGGCCTCGCTTGAACCTTCGTACGTGCTCAAAGCGATCGGCGTCGGCGAGGATCTCGCGCACACGTCGATCCGCTTCGGTCTCGGGCGGTTCACCACCGAAGAAGAGGTCGACTTCGCGATCCGCAAGGTGGTCGAGACCGCGACGAGATTAAGGGAACTTTCGCCTCTCTGGGAGATGGCCCAGGAAGGCATCGATTTGAAGTCGATCCAATGGTCGGCGCACTAAGGAGGGTATCGATATGGCGTATAGCAAGAAAGTCATCGACCACTTCAACAATCCCCGCAACATGGGAAGCCTCGACAAGGCCGCGAATGAAGTCGGCACGGGTGTCGTCGGCGCGCCGGAGTGCGGAGACGTGATGAAGCTGCAGGTGAAGATCAACGAAAAGGGCGTCATCGAGGACGCGAAGTTCAAAACCTTCGGTTGCGGCAGCGCGATCGCAAGCTCGTCGCTCGCGACCGAGTGGATCAAGGGAAAAAGCGTGGAGGACGCGCTCAAGATCAAGAACACCGACATCGTGAACGAGCTGGCGCTCCCGCCCATCAAGATCCACTGCTCGGTTTTAGCCGAAGACGCGATCAAAGCCGCGATCAAGGATTTTTTAGCCAAACAGAGCAAGGCCGTCTAGCCCACGGAAGGAGGTTGGGTCATGATCAAGATTACGGATAAAGCAGTGCGAGAAATCAAACGTCTTCAGAGCCGCGACGCGAGCTCCGCCGATGCCGCGATCCGCGTGATGGTCACGGGCGGCGGCTGCTCGGGCATGTCTTACAAACTCGGATTCGAAGCGGCGGCTCCGGGCCCGAACGACAAAATTTTCGAGAAAGACGGCGTGAAAGTTCTCGTCGACACGAAGAGCCTTCTTTATCTTTCGGGAACCGAGCTCGATTTTTCCGACGGGCTCGCCGGCACGGGTTTCGTGTTCAGCAACCCGAACGCCAAGCGCACCTGCGGCTGCGGCAGCTCGTTCTCAGTATAACCCGCTCCAATGTCTTCCTCGGCCTTTGAAGTTTTCAATCTCAAGGCCTCGTTCAAGCTCGACGAGCGGGCGCTCGAAAACGCTTATTACGAAAAAAGCCGCGAGCTGCATCCCGACCGCGTCGCGCGTGGGGATAAATCCGCCCTGTTGAAGAGCCAGGAAAAATCGGCGGAATTGAACCGCGCCTATCAGACTCTGCGCGATCCCGAACAGCGCCTTGAAGCGCTTCTCCGCATGAGCGGCCGGTTAAAAGACGAAAAAAGCGAGGAAGGCCGCGAGGCGATTCCGATGGACCTCGCCGAGGAATTTTTCGGGCTTCAAGAGGCGGCGACGGAAGATCCGGCAATCGCCTCGAAAAAAGTCCGCGCGTTCATCGATACCGTCGCTCGAAGCGCCGGCGCGGATACCGCGGCCATCCGCGAGCTTGCCGCGCGAATCGACTGGGAGAGCGCCTCGACGCCCGAAAACGAAGCGCTGATCGGCGAGCTTTTGAGCCGGCGGAAAAGACGAGCCTATTTGCTTTCGTTGGCCGATAATGCGCGCAAGCTTGGAGTGGCTTGAGATGAGCGATCAAAGCGGCACGTTCAAGGAACTGCCCGTCATCGGCTCGGGGCCTGACGTTCGCAACGCGGGCGGCCAGGATCCGATCATCGGAATCGATCTCGGAACAACCAACAGTCTCGTCGCGATCGTGGAAAACGGAGTGCCGCGCATCATTCCGTCGCGCGAAGGCAAGAACCTCGTGCCGTCGGTCGTGCATTTCAACGCGGACGGATCGCATGAAATCGGTGACGCCGCGAAGGGTCTTCGCGCGCGCGATCCCAAACACACCGTTTATTCCGCCAAGCGCCTTTTGGGGCGCGGCGCGGCCGATATCGCGCCCATCCGGCATCTTCTCGCGCTCGATCTCGAGGAGAGCTCGACTTCAAACGTAAAAATCCGCGTCGAAGGCCGCGCGTACACTCCGATTGAAATCTCGGCGATGATTCTTCGCGAACTTAAAGCGTCGGCCGAACGCGATCTCGGACGCCCGGTGGAAGACGCCGTCGTTACGGTACCCGCGTACTTCAACGACAGTCAGCGCCAAGCCACGCGCGCGGCGGGACGTCTTGCGGGCTTGAACGTTTTGCGAATCTTGAACGAACCGACGGCCGCCTCTTTGGCTTACGGGCTCCAAAAGAAGAAGAACGGCCTCGTCGCGGTGTTTGATCTCGGAGGCGGAACGTTCGACATCTCGATTCTCAAGCTTCACGAAGGGATTTTCGAAGTTCTCGCCACAAACGGCGATACCCAGCTCGGCGGCGACGATATCGATCACGCGGTGGCCGCGTGGATCGAATCGGAACTCAGGAAGGAAGACCGGACCGCAAGTTTCAACGGCCTTGAAAATCGCGCGGCGCTTAATGAAGCGGCGGAAGAGCTTAAAATCCGTCTTTCCGCGGAAAGTACGGCGACACTTAAGGCTTTCGGCGTAACGATAACGTTAACGCGCGAAAAGTTGGCCGAACTCACGATGCCGGTATTGGAGCGCACACGCGCTCCGATCGAAACCGCGATTCGTGACGCGGGATTAGGAACTTCCGATCTTTCTGACGTGGTTTTAGTCGGAGGCCCCACACGCCTTTCCTTCGTTCGCAAGTTCGTCGAAGAACTTTTCGGCCGCGCGCCGAACTTCTCGATGAACCCGGAAGAGGTCGTGGCACTCGGTGCCGCGATCCAAGCCGACATTCTCGCGGGCAACAACAAAGACTTTCTGCTTCTCGACGTCGTGCCGCTCTCGCTCGGCATCGAGACGTTCGGCGGGGCGATGAGCCGGCTCATCCCGCGCAACACGCGCATTCCCACGATGGCCAAAGAGCGATTCACGACCTTTGTCGAAGGCCAGACGAAAGTCGCGATCAACGTGTTTCAGGGCGAACGCGAGCTCGTGGCTGAGAACCGAAGGCTTGCCGAGTTCGTGCTCGGCGGAATTCCGCCGCTCCCAGCGGGGGTGGCGCGCATCGAGGTCACCTTTCTGGTCGATGCCGACGGAATCTTGAACGTCGCGGCCAAAGAAACCTACAGCGGCGTCGAGCAGTCGATCGAGGTGAAACCGATGTACGGCCTTACTGACGAGGAAGTCGAGCGCATGCTCGCCGCGGGCCACGCGCACGCCGAATCGGATGCACGCGCGCGAAAGCTCATCGAGGCGAAGAACGAGGCCCGTACGGTTCTTGCGGCGACAGAGAAAGCCTTGCCTGAAATGCGCGGGCTGCTTGACCCCAAAGAAGCCGCCGAAATCGAAAATCTGGCGCGCGAGGTGAGGCAGTCGCTGGACCGCGATGATCTCGACCGCGTCCTGGGCGCACGTCTCGCGCTCGACCGCGGTACGGTGCACATGGCTGAGCTTCTGATGAGCCGTACCTTGGAAAGTGGATTAAAGAACAAACGCGCCGCCGATGTACTCAAGAAAAGCTGAGAACAGTTGATCTCCGCGCCGTGATGCCGGATAATTCCGTCATGGCATTCATACTGAAAAACGTCGACCTCGCGCCTCCCCTTAAACTTACCGGCTGGCGTAAAATCGCGATCGGCACTTGGAAAACCGTCGGCGATCCGAGCGTCTATGGCACGATTGAGGTCGACGCCGCCCCGGCGCTGAAATACATCGAAGACCTTCGCGCGAAGACCGGCCTGCACGTCACGCTTTCGCATTTCGCGGGAAAAGCGCTCGCGATCGCGCTCAAGCGCGACCCTGACATCAACTGCATTCTGCGGTTCGGAAGGCTCTATCCGCGAAAGACGGTGGATATTTTCTTCCAGGTCGCTTCCGACGAGGAGGGCGCCGATCTCTCCGGTACGATCATCCGCGACGCCGACCGAAAATCGATTCCGGAGATCGCGCGCGAGATGAATGAGCGCGTAAAAGCGATCAAGGAGCGGCGCGACCGATCCTACACGAAAATGAAAAATCTCGCGGCAGCGCTTCCCGGCGCGCTTTCATTCATGCTCCTCAATATCGGAAGCTTTTTGATGTACACGCTCAACATCTGGACGCCGCTGCTGGGTACGCCCCGCGATTCGTTCGGAAGCCTGATGCTCACCAACATCGGGTCGATCGGACTGGACGAGGCGTTCGCGCCCCTGGTGCCGTACTCGAAGATTCCTCTGCTGGTCGCGCTCGGCGCGGTCCGCGAGCGCCCGGTCGTGCGCAACGGACAAATCGTCGCGGGCAAGACGCTCAAACTCTGCGCGACCTTCGATCACCGCCTCATCGACGGCGTGCATGGCGGCAAGCTCGCGAAGACCGTGCGGGCGATTTTCGAGAATCCGGAAAAAGAACTGGCGTAAGGGATTTTATCCCCGGCGGGTCTTCCTCCATCAAGGCGCAAACGGCGCGCCATAACGGCGCACGATTCGGAATAAACTCTCCTGCTATGGCTTTTCGAATTGCGCCCAAACTTTCATGTGCCGCATCTCACTCGTATGCCGAATTTGATGATGGGCCGAACACAGGGTCGTGAGGTTTTCGAGGGTATTTTGGCCGCCTAAACTCACGGGTCTTAAGTGGTGCACATGAACCCATCGACCGCTTTCACAGCGCATTCCCTTGCGGTCGATCGCCGTGCATCGGACACCGTCTCTCAGCGCAACTTGATGCTCGACTCTTGCCGGAATTGGCCGGCGTGTTCCCGCTGAAACGTCTGTTTTTTCTGTCTTGTTCTTGTCATACGCGGTTTCGCGCCTTCGGCGCGTGCCCAGCGCATGTCCATATGTCACCGTGACATCCGTGCGTTCCAGTCCGGCTTTCGCTATCACTCTGGCCTGAGACGTCGCGGGTGCTCGGCTCGCTTTCACGACGACCTTCTCTGATTTTGCTGCCGCTCGCTTCGCTTTTTCAACCGGATCGTTCTTCTCGATGTAGCACGCGCTCATCGCAGCGAGAGCTTCTTCGAGCGTCACGGGTCGGCCTTGTCTCTGGCACTCGAGGTCTTGCACGCGGCGGATCGCTTGCATGGTTTTTTCGTCGACCGAAAGACTTACGTTCAACCGATTTTCGGTGGCATACCGCACGCGCTCCGGAAAAGCCGCCGTCGGCGCGACCTTTGCAATTTCCCGTTCGAGCATTCGTGTCGGGAGCTTTTTTACTTTCTCGATCCACTCCGCCTGGTTCTGAACGTTCAACACCGGAACGATCTTTCGAGCCTTGCAAACGCTCAAGTTTCCGGCCTGAATCTCGGTTTTCAGCGCCGGCACCTTAACCGCCTTCCGAGCAACACCGATCAGATTCAAAGCCGTGCTCTCGGAAAATTTCAAGCCGTCGACGACATATGAAAATAAGCTGGCATGCCCAAGATCTCGAAAACCCTTGCAGGCGTCGATTCTTTGGATGAGATCAAGCAGCTCCGCCTCTGCCTGAAACAATTTTCGAGCCGCCTCGAGCGCGCACCGATGAAGTTCTTGTATTTTCATTTCCCGCTCCTCTCTTCCGCGGAAAGGAAGAGCAAGTACAGTGCCATTTGATTTTTCAAGAGCGCGCACAATTGCCCGCTGTTGCGTGAAAATTCTACGCCGCAGTTTTTTGAATTCGAGCGCAAGAAACTTCAATACAGAGTCACGCCATGCGAATACGGGCGATATTTTACTTCGCAAGCTTCCAGAAAATATTTGCGACGATTTTCAAGCGCCACGACTGACAAAAAAACCATGTAGAAAAAACAGTCTGTTTGAAAAAACTACATCCTGTCGAATGCATGTGTTTTTCGCCCGTGCACCGCGTGGGCATTTATTGCGGGCGTATAACGCGCATGGAGCGCGGGAACCTCAACCGTTTCGAAGCTCCATGCGCGTAGACAACATCGCTCGCTAAGCGTAAATTGCATCTATGAAGCGACCGGTTTTAATCGGCGTACTTGCGGCCGCAATTGCAATCACCTTGATCTCGCTTTTCCTGCTTCGCCAAAACACATCCACGACTGAAATTAGCCCAATTGAAACGCGACCTGAACCGACTGGTAAATCTTCTCCCAAAAGCAGGCCCAACACAGCGGACAAGAAAAACTGGAAATCAGGTACTCCAGTCCTAAATGCCACATCACCTTCTGGCGAGATTCATCCCTCCAACCGTCCCCAGATAGAGCCTATCGAAGACCTTCGCGCTCTCGCCACAGCATCAAAACACGAAGCGGAACTTTGCTCTCGGAAGCAACTGGATCCCATCGCCAAAAAGTTTCAGCGCCTCGTCAAGCAACCCGATGGGGAGCAATATCTTCGCCAAGCCGCGCACTGGGCCTCAGAACTTAGCGATATTCCCACGATTGCGCCCTCTTCCTCGAAGGCTTTGGAAACGCTTGCCAGTGACGCCGGCCATACACTTTCGGAACAAGAGCTTGTAGGGCTTGTCTCTTCTCTCAAGTATTGTGACGCCATCGCTTTTTTTGACGTCATGAAGTCGATGTTCGCGCTTCTGGATCGCTACCCGGGAGACCGGGAGCTCAAGGCAAAGCTATCTGCTCCGCTCATGCGCTTCATGCTTGGCAGCGGACGCGAACCGTCGCACTTGCTCCATCAATTTATTCGCATCGAGATTCTTCGTGGCGCATTTCGAACCGGGTTGCTCGACGCATCCCAATCCACGTTGATCGATACGCTTATCGCCGAAGGGAAGCGACACGGCGAGGACGCTCGCAAAGACGTCGAAGCGCTTTCCGCCGGCGGCGAGGCCGCCAAAGCATTTCGATCGGAACTCGACAAATCCGAGCGCCTGCGCGCGAAAATCAACGAAGCACTGAGGCGACTGTAGCGATTCCGCCCTACGCCCGAATCCTCGACCGCGTGCGCGGATCGCGTTCAGGAACGCGTAGTGGGATCGAGAAGATCGCGCAACCCGTCTCCTAAGAATTGAAACGCGAGCATCGTCAAGAATAGCGCCACTCCGGGAAAAATAATCAGGTGCGGGTAGCTGCGCATCCCGCGAAAGCCCTCCGCCGCGAGCGTGCCCCAGCTCGAATACGGCGGCTGCAATCCCAGCCCCAGAAAGCTCAAAAAACTCTCCGCCATAATGCTCGTTGGAATTTGAAACGTCAGCGAGACCATCACGGGGCCCAGGATCAACGGCAGAATGTGACGGCCGACGATGCGAAAACCGCCAGCACCCGCGGCCCGCGCGGCCTCGACGTGCAGATGCTCCTTCACCTGAAGAACCTGCGCGCGCACGAGCCGCGCCTGGTTCACCCAGCCTACGAGCGCCAGCGCGATGAGAATGCCGGTGATTCCCTGGCCGAGCACGACCATGAGAAGAATCGCGATCAGTAGCGACGGAAATACGTAAAAAATATCCACCACGCGCATCAAAAACGCATCGACCCAGCCGCCAACCCATCCCGCCACCGCGCCGTAAACCGTTCCGATCAAAACCGCGCATAAAGCGGTCACGAAGCCCACGGCCATGCTGGCGCGCGCGCCGTAGAGAATGCGGCTGTAAAGATCGCGCCCGAGCGAATCAGTGCCCATCGGATGTTTCGCCGAAGGCCCCTCCAGGCGCGCTTCGATGTTCTGCTCTTCGTAAGAGAACGAGGTGAGATACGGCGCAGCCACCGCCGCAAGCGTCACGAGCAGCAGAAAGCCCGAAGAAATCGCGAGCGTCTTGTTTCGAAACGTCGCTCTCACGTTTGCGCCCTCATTCTGGGATCAATCCAGCCGTACACGAGATCCACCGCGAGGTTCGCTCCGATCACGAGCACGCCGTAAACGAGAGTCAACCCCATGATCAGCGTGTAATCGCGATCGATCACGGCGCTCACGAAATGTTTTCCCATTCCCGGAATCGCGAAGATCATCTCGACGACGAACGAACCGGCCACGGTCGCCGCCACCAGCGGCCCCAGCAGCGTCACGACGGGGATCAACGCGTTCTTGAGCGCATGCTTGAAGAGAATCGAGCGCGCACCGAGCCCCTTGGCTTCGGCGGTGCGAACGTAGTCGGAATGCAGCGTCTCAAGCAGGCTCGCCCGCGTAAGGCGCGCGACCATCGCAAGCGGCCGCAAACCCAACGTCACCGCGGGAAGCACCATCGAGCGCCAATCCTCCCAAAGCGCCGGCGGCAGCCAGCCGAGCCAGAGACTGAACACGAGAATGAGAACGCTCGCCACGAGATAGCTCGGAAGCGAAACGCCGGCGATCGCGAGAAACATCGCGGAAAAATCCAAAGCTCCGCCCCGATGGCGCGCGGCAAGCACGCCGAGGGGAATCCCGGCCGACATCGCGAACGCGAGCGCCACAAGGCCGAGCTGTGCTGAAACCGGAAACGATTCCGCGATGACCTCGTTGACGGTGCGGCTGCCGGCATAACGATAGCTCGGGCCCAGATCCCCGCTGAGAGCTCCGCTCACGTAGCGCGCGAACTGCCGCAGCACGGGCTCGTCGAAATGATAACTTTTTTCGATCGCGGCCTTGACGTCTGGCGGAAGCGCCTTCTCGTCGTCGAACGGCCCGCCGGGCACGGCCTTCATCACGACGAAGGTGATCAGCATGAGCGCCAGCATCGTGGGCACCGCGAGCGCCAAACGTTTGAGCGCGTACGTCAGCATGACGGCGTCACAGCTCCGGAATCTGCACCCAGCCGGAATCGACGGGCACATCGCCGCGGAATTTCATCGCGCGGCCGCATCCGTATTGAAGCGCCACCCAGGCGCAGACGAAAGAATCGAAGGCGGGCATGCTGTGGATGTATTTTCTGTGGTCACGGTCGTAGATAAAGACCCTGGAACGCTCGACGACGCTTTCGAGGATGCGCTCGCGCACGTGCACGCCCTTATCGAGATCGCGGTAATTGAGAAAATCGCGCCGATTCATCCCAAGCGGCTTTTGCAGATAAAAAAGCGCGAGCTTCGGCCAGACCTCGATGAGGCCGATGTCTTTGAGGTGCCCCTTGAGATACTGCATGCGCACGGCGCGCGGAGCGAGATTCGCGCCCATCGTCTCATCCTGAAAAACATCGTCTTGCGGGTGACGGTACCGGAAATACAGATCGACGGGGCGCTGGCTGTACGGCGTGAAATGTTTGAGCTTCGGATGAGTCTCTTTGGCCTTTCGATACTGGCTTCGCATCCAGCGCACCGTCGGCTGCTTGCAACGCTCATAGCCTTCGCACGACGGCTCGCACGACGGCAGACACGGAGGAAGTGTCAGCGGCGCGTCGACCGCGAGCACGCGAATACCCGGCTGGTGCTCGCCCACGAGCTCCAAGATCACTTGATCCGCGGTGATTTCGTGACGATGACCCTGCGGCCCCGATTTCTGCGGGCCGATTCCCTCGAAGACGTCGACGACGAACGCTTTGTCTTGGCGGCGATAGTGATCGATGACGGTGAGGCAGGTGTGGTCGGACTTCGCGCCCCCGAGACTCAATCCCAGATAGCGATCGACCTCGTTGCGCTCACGCGCCGGATGAGTCGACAAGGCAGCCCTCTTCGGCGATGCGGAACGGGATGACGTTCACGCCGTCCTTCGAAAGCGAATCCGCGATCGCTTTTTTCTTCTCGGCCGGCGCGACGAGAAGAAAGCAGCCGCCGCCGCCGGCGCCGCAGACTTTCGCGGCAAGCGCTCCGCGCTCCTCGGCCTTTCGGATGACGGCAAGCATCGCGTCGGTCGCGATCGCGGGAGCGAGCGTGCGGCGCGCTTCCCATTCCTCACGAATGCCTTCCGAGAGTTTTTCGAAAGAACGCCGCTCAAGCGCTTCTTCCACCCGGCACGTCGCCTTCACGATGCGCGCGAACGCGCCGCGAACCGTTTTGTCGCCGTCGATGAATCCCTTGTACACGGCCCAGTTGTTGATGCCCGAATTCCGCGACTGGCCTGAGTCGCAGAGAATCAAGTGATCCTGCAAAAACGGCGCGCGGCCCTCGAAAACTTTGCGATGCGTGCGCCCTGCTTCAAAATGGATGGCCTGAACACCACCGAAAAGAGCGGACCAGTAGTCCTGCACGCCGGCCGGAACCTCGATGACCGTCGTCTCGAGATCGCGCGCGACGGCGATGATCTCTTCGTCGGAATAATTGGCGAGTGTCAGTTTTCTAAGCGCCATGCAGAGCGCGACGTTAAGCGCGCTCGATCCGCCGAGCCCCGCTCCGGCCGGAGACGCGCAACGCGTGCGGACGGTGAGCGGCGCCGAACGCCGCCAGAACGCGAAGAAGTGGCGCACCGCGCGCGCGTGCAACCAGAGCGCGGGCGAAAGCGCCGTTGCCCTGTGGCCGCCCTGGAAAGATTCCAGAAGCTCGCCGTACGAGCGAAACGCGTGCTTCACGCCGCGGTCTTCGCTCTCGAGCGCGATGGCCGGAGTATCGCCGGCCTTGCTTTCGTTTCCCGCCTCAAGTTCGACTTCGGCGTACTGGTCGATGGCGCAGTTGATCGTCGCGGTGTTTTCAAAAAAGAGATGAAGCGGCCAGAGATCCAGGGTGCCGCCTGCGAGATCGATCCGGGCGGGCGCCTTGCACTTAAGTTTCATTGTCGAGAACGCCGATGTACGGGATCTGCCGATAACTTCCGGCATAGTCGAGCCCGTATCCGACCACGAATTCGTTGGCGATGCGAAATCCGACGTAGTCGAGCTGCACGTCGCATTTCATGCTCTCGGGTTTCAAAAGAAGCGTGCAGACCTTGATGCTCGCCGGTTTGCGCGCCTTGAGGTGATTCAGCAGATATTGCATCGTAAGTCCCGTATCCACGATGTCTTCGACGATGATGATGTGCTTTCCGTTTGCCGGCTCGGTCATGTCGAGCGTGATCTTGACCTCGCCCGAGGAAACCGTCTTGGTGCCATAGCTCGAAACGCCCATGAACTCGCAGTTCAGCGGTCGCGCAAGCCCGCGGATCAAATCCGCGAAAAAAATATACGAGCCCTTGAGCACGCAGATCGCGGTGATTTCCTTTCCGCGATAGTCGTAACTGATCTCGTTGGCGAGCTCCAGGATTCTCTGTCTGATCTTGGATTCCGGAATCAGAACTCTGGGGTGCGCAAGCGCCGTCATAACATCATCTCTCTCATACGAAGGAATTGTTCAAAATCTCACCGAACCCGCCCCCGCCGGGTACGATGTACTGCTTGGAATTCAATCCGCGCTCTTTCTCCCAATGCGTTCCGGGAGCCGTCGCGAGAACTTCCGGCTTTGATAGCCCGCGGTCCAGTCTTACGGCGTAAATCGTGAGGTCGGGATGCGCGCTCAGAACGGTTTTCAAGTATTCTGGCGTAACGATCAGGTGCACCGCAATGAATTTCTTCGCGGGGCCCGTGATCCCCTTCTTGTAGATGTCGACGGCCGATATGATGGTTCCGCCGGTGGCGCCCATCGGGTCGGGAAAAACCACGATCGCGTCCTTCACGGTGCCTCCGATTTTATGGCCCGAGACGTTGGTGCCCACCACGCGCTCGGAGGTATCGGTCGCGCGGTTGAGCGAGATGTGGTCCTGACGAACCTGCTTCGGGTTGAGGATGTAGTTGAAGGCCGTGTAGCAAATATGCGACGGATACGTGCCCGCGCGCGCGAGATTCACCGACACGACGGCCTGATCGGGATCGACGAGATCGCCTTCGAATACCGCCTCAGGATGGGACCCAATCATTCGAGTCGGAACGCGTACCCGCTTTTTCGGAAATTCGGCGTTGATCAGGATCTTGACGAGGTTTCCGTAGATCGCCTCGACGAGCTGATTCACGAGCGGCTGTTGCGTCTCGGGGCTGCAGAGCTGAGCTAAGTGAGAAAGCAGAAACGGATCAGAGAGAATATGCACGTTCTTTCCGTAACGATGCTCGATTTCGGAGAGCCGGTACCGGACGGAAAGATGAGCGGAATCCGGATGGCTCAAAATCAACGGCCTCCGTCGCCGCGCGCGAACGCGAGCGGTTCCTGATTCTTCTTTTCAGCTTTTTCGTCGCGGTCGAAACAAAACCGGCAGCGCGCTTCGTACATTTCCTTGCTGCCGACGGCGATGGGGGCGTCGTTCGCAATGATTCTCTGCGAACGGCTCGCCTCTCCCCCGCAAACCATGCAGATCGCGTGAAGCTTGGTCACGTACTCGGAAATCGCGAGAAGCTTCGGCATCGGGCCGAAGGGTTCGCCGCGGTAATCCATGTCCAGGCCCGCCGCGACCACGCGCACGCCGCGGTTGGCGAGCTTCTGGCTGATCTCGACGATGCCTTCGTCGAAGAACTGCGCCTCGTCGATGCCGACCACGCGGCTGTTGTCGGCAAGTTTTTCGAGAATCTGCGCGGACGTCTCGACGGGAATCGACTGAATTCTTGAGGCGTCATGACTCATGACGTGATCTTTGGAATATCGATCGTCGATGGCGGGCTTGAAGCACTGAACCTTGAGCCGCCCGATCTGCGCCCGCTTGAGTCGGCGGATCAACTCTTCTGTTTTTCCACTGAACATGCTTCCGCAGATGACTTCGATCCATCCGGAATAGCGCGGGGTAATCGACACTCGTTTTTGCTCCGTAAATGGCAAGCCGTGACCGTGCTTTTAGCTATATCGTACGACGGATTATTGAGCAATTTTACTTAAGATGTCTCGTAGCAGACAAGATCTTCAGCGCATCGTGTTTACGGCGCAGACGAATCAAAAAATAAAATTTTAGTAAATAATTTCAATGGCTTATATGTATTGATCCTGCCGCAATGGCGCGCTGCATTATTTGAAAAAGTGTAGTAAAATTAGAAAAGGTGCGTGAGGCAAAGGAATATTGAGTTTGAATTTTGGGTGTCGCGGAACGTCGGGTTGAGTGTGAAATGAGCATTAACAAAACAAAGTTGAATCGAGTCATTTTGGCCCTAATCTTCTTTGCGGTTACCGCCTTCGGCGGCTGTACCTTGCCGGGCTCTCCTCCGTCCGGCGATAGCGGCAACAGCGCGCCGCTCGCTCCCGTTGATATGACGGCGCCAGCTACGCCTTCAAGCCTCTCGATGAGCCCAGCCGGCCCGGCCAATAACAATTCTCCAAAAATTCTGGGTACGGCCGAAACATCCTCGACGCTCAGCATTTATGCGACGAACAATTGCTTGGGCTCTGTTGTCGCGACCGGCTCCGCCGCGTCGTTTGCGTCGCCAGGAATCCCAGTATCTGTCAGCAACAATACAACGACTTCGTTTACCGCAACAACTGCCGACGCCGCGGGAAACGTCTCGGCGTGTTCCTCTTCCGTTTCATTTGTCGAAGACTCCACCGCGCCGACGCTTTCGATCACGACTCCCACTGGTGGCGCAGCCGTGGATAATTCCAATCAGCAAGACTTCACGGTCAGCGGCGCCTGCACCGATAGTTTGTCGGGAGTTACGGGCCGCACGGTCACGCTCAACGCAACCGGCACAACCGGCTCCTCATCCGCTTCCGCAACATGCGACGGATCGACTTACAGTACGACCATCGA
>JACPKS010000016.1 GCA_016186905.1 Deltaproteobacteria bacterium | reverse complement strand
CTCAAGATCGTTGAACAATCCTCTCATTGAGAGGCCCGCGTTGTTGACGAGGATATCCAGCTGGCCAAAATGATCGACGCACGACTCGACCATGTGCCGGGCGTCTTCCCATTTTCTGACATCCCCTTGAAGGGCGATGACCTCGCCCCACTGGCTGAGTTTCTTTCTCGATTCCTCCAGGCGGTTCACGCCGCGGGCGGTGATCACCACTTTCGCGCCTGATTGGAGCAACCGTTTGGCGATTGCGTAGCCGACCCCACGGCTGCTCCCGGTGACCAAAGCCACCTTGTCTTGAAAGCGGTGGTTCAGCATGTAATGTGCCCGTAGGCCTTCAGGCCGCGAAGAGAATCCTCGATGGCGGCCTCAATCGGCGTTTGCGGCATGCCAAGTTCAGAAACCGCCTTTTTCGGGCTGTAATACGTCTGAAGCGTCGTCATCTTCGAAATTTGATAATTGAACACAGTCTTTTTCCTGGTCAGTTTCTGCGCCGCCTGAGAACAGAGCCCTGCAAGCAAAACCACTGTCTTTGGGAGCGTGTACTGCTTTGATTCCCTGCCGATCGCGCGATTCACCATCTTGAAGAATTCGACATACGAAAGATTTCGATGGCCCAGGATATAGCTTTCGCCGCATTTCCCCTTTTCAAAGGCCAGAATCATGCCCTGGGCGACATCCCTGACGTGAACAAAATTGCGCCCGCCGCCCGAGACGAACCGCAAGTTCCTGTTGATGTGCTGCCGGATGAGTTCACCCGAGCACGAGTTTCATGGCCGCGTGCTTGGATTCCATGTAGCTCATGCCCTTGTAGGTCGGCGAAAACCCCCCTGTTTCATCGCCCGGGCAGTGCCGCGTTCCAAACTGAAAGGAGCTCGCCGAGCCGACAAATACCAGGCGCTTTACGCGGTTTTTCAGGCAAGACTCGATGATGTTTCGCGTGCCGGTTACGTTCACCAGGTCAACCGCTTCGTGCGACGCCAATAGATCGGTGATGGCCGCGCAATGAAATACCCCGTCGCAACCCTTCATGGATTCGTCTAAAATCGCCACATCCGAAATAATATCCGCGTGAACCTTCTCAACGTTCAGCTCACTTAAGCTGCCGCCCTCGGCAAGGGGCTGCAGCAAAACCCTGACGGCGTGCCCGTTACGTTCATCCAGCAACTCCCGCACCAGGTTGTTTCCGAGCAATCCGTCAGCGCCGGTAATCAAGAACTTCATAGTCCGTCTCATCTCTTAGAGCAGCGCCGCCCCTTTAAGGCTCAGTATCCCATTGGCCCCGTCCATCACCTGAAGCAAAGTCGCGTCGCGCACGTATTTTTCGAGGCGATATTCCTTGGAAATGCCGTAACCGCCCAGCACGTCCTGCATCCTTGTGGTGTGATGCATGGCTTGCGTCGTCGCAAACACCTTGGAGGCAATGCTTAGTTTCAGATCGCCGGGAAACGTCTGCTTGCTCTTCCAGCTCGCTTTCATCAGCATGGCCCTGGTCGCCTCGATCACCTGGTAGGTGTCGAACAGCTGCTTCGCGATGAGCTGCTGGTTGAAAATGGGCTTGCCGCCCTGAACGCGTTCCTTGGAATACGCGAGCGCATCCTCGTAAGCCGCGCGCATGAGGCCTAACGCGAGATACCCGATCCCGACGTTACCGACGGTATGGATCGCATTGTGCAGCAAAACGTAGCCTTCGCCCGGCGGAAAGATCATGTATTTTTCGGGAAGCTCCACTTTCTCCATGAACACCGCGCTTTGATTGAGAGCCCGCAAACCGATCTTGTCCAGCACACGGCCCGTGCTCACGCCCGAATAATGCCGGGGGACGATAAAAACGCCCGAGCCTCGAATTCCCAAAGCAGGATTGAGACAAGCGAACATCAGGTAGACCTTCGCGATCCCGCCGTTTGAAATAAAGTCGGACTTTGTTCCACTCAGTTCGTAGCCTTTTTCCGTCCTGACCGCCGTCGTCTGATGACGGATCTTCGGATCATAGTAATTGCAACCGTCCGAACCGACGTTCGGCTCACTGCTGCCCCAGGCCGTCACATGTTCGCCCGTGGTGTCTTCACAGTAAGGAATCACGAACTCATCGATGAGCTCCTGATTGTTGGCGGCAATAAAAGTAATCACGCGCGGCACGGTGCCTGCCGAGATCAGCGTTGACGCGATTCCCGGCCCTTTACTGGCGATCTCCTCCCAAACAAGCCCCGAGGTGACCGGGTCAAGGCCCAATCCACCGTACTTCTCGCTGATGGTCATCTTGTGAAAGCCAAGCTCGAAGGCTTGCTTCATCACATCCTTGAATACCTTGCTATGAAACATCGTTCCGACATCACTCATTTGATCGAGCAAGATCTCGGCAGGTCGAACCACCTCAGTGGCGAAATTTCTCGCTGCTTCAATAAGATCCGTCTGGGTATCACTCAACTCGAAGTCAATCATGGCACGCTCCGCTTATACGTTTTTGTTGGAGTAAAAATCGGTCATCTTGAAGTAATGCGGCAAATAACTCTCGCCATCCACCTCGGCTAAAACCTTCCCAGGCAGCATGGAATTGTCGCTTGTGAGGTAAAACGCCATGAGTGTTTCAGGGTTTGCGATTCCCACGTCGGCCCAAGGGTCGCCCTCTGAAGCGCCAAGCGTCACGCTCGCCATGCCGAGCTCAAGTTTTTTCAGTTTAATGGTCGTTTCCTGGCGCACCAAAAATACAGGCCCGTCAAACCCCGGAGTCAAATCCGCTTTGGGCATGGCCTTGAAAAGAAAGTTCGGACCCGTCGGCGGAAGAGCGGGCATTTGAGAATTAAAGCGGGCTTTGACCTCGATCAGCCGGACGCCGTTTCTCTCAACGCACGCATAGGCTTCGTTCTCGGATTTTTCCAAATGAATCGTCGCCATTTTCTTCGGGTAACCGAAGATATCCCGGCCGTTGTGCATCCGTGTTTCATCGTCAATGGGCATCGAAAGACAGTATGTGCCCTCTTCGCCTTTGTACTGGCACTTTAGAAACAGAGCCGCCTCACGATACCCCTTACCTAAATTGGTTTGCTGGTATTGCGCGATGAAAATCAAGCCGCTCGAAGCAGGCGTGGGCTGGAGGGGCGCGGGCAGCAGCTCCTGCATTTTTTCAGGCGTGGAATTGAACATCACGCCAAGCATCTCGGCATCTTTGAAATCCCGGGTTTTAATACTGTAATATCCCTTCAGTTCTTCCGCTGTTTTTTTGAATCCCATTGGTTTCTCCTCTGCATAAATTTAAGGCGAAAGTATGGAGCAACTGTGGAAGCTACAAAGAACTGGCGAGAAAACTTACCGACCTGGAAAAAAAATATCAGACCCACGACACCCACTTCAAGATCGTCTTCGACACTATTCGTGAACTGATCAGTCCACCGTTACCATCGCGGCGACGAAAGGTTGGTTTTAAGTGGTAATAAGATTCCTACTCATGCCCCGAGCCGATACGGATAAACCGCTCTCTTTTCCCTGACATCCTCAGAAATTTTAGGAATGTTTCCGTGCTTAAAGCCATGGAATTTGAAATATATTTCTCGGTGTCGGCCTTGATATTCCCGGGCACGAATCTGCCCTGGGAACTTCTGAAAATCTCCTGGTTCTCGGGTAACTCAAGCCACTGATCGACGGTCGTGCGATCGACTTCCAAATGAAATTGCAGGCCGTAGACATTGTCTCCGTGGCGGAACGCCTGCCCAGGGCAGAGTTCGGACCAGGCTAGATGCCGCGCGGTTTTAGGAATATCGAAGGTGTCGCCGTGCGATTGAAATACTTTTTCGGTTTTCTGAAAATGTCCGAGCACCGAATCTGTTTGCCCTTCGTTCGTCAAATGCAAATCGTACCAGCCCATCTCGCGGCTCGCGTTCTTTCTAACGTCGGCGCCCAATACATGGGCCAAAATCTGCGCGCCCAGGCAGATGCCGAGCACCGGCAGCTTTCTCTTCAGCGCCTGCTCGATGAGTCCCATTTCGACTTTTAGGTGCGTATATCTTTCTGTTTCGTAGACACCCATGTACCCGCCCATGAGAATCAAGCCGTCATACTTTTCCAAAGACGGATTCGCCTCGGGATGGCGCTCAAAATTGACGTATCGAATCCGCAGACCCTCTTTTTTCAGAAGCGGGTCGAGCGTGCCCAGAACTTCGTAGGCCTCGTGTTGGATCACGGTGATTCGTTTCACTTGCAATTCTCGCGTTTTAGAAAAATATTAGCAGAACGATCCATGAATGGTAGGGTCCCCCTCGACGATGACCCACGAACTGAACTCCGGCCAAATCGCCGCGCTCGAAGCTCTGCAAAGAACGGACAACGTCTTTCTGACGGGCGCCGCGGGAAGCGGAAAAAGCTTCGTGCTCAAAAAATATCTCGCGGTCCGCCCCGAGGGATACCGCGTGCCGGTTCTGGCGAGCACCGGAGCGGCCGCGATCTTAGTGGGCGGACGCACTTTCCACAGCTTCTTCGGACTTGGAATCATGGAAGGCGGCGCGCGGAAAACGATCGAACGCGCGCTTCTCAACAAACGGCTCGCGAAACGCCTGCGGAAAACCCATGAGGTCATCATCGACGAGGTGTCGATGATCTCAGGGCCGCAGCTTTCAGCGGCGGAAGCCATCGCGCGCCAAACGCGCGACAGCAGCACTCCGTGGGGCGGCATGCGCATCATCGCGGTGGGGGATTTCGCGCAACTTCCGCCGGTGAATCCCTTCAGCGATTCCAAGGAGTGGGCCTTTCTCGATGACGTGTGGGCGCGGAGCGCCTTCGAGCCCGTCGTACTGCGCCAGGTGATGCGAGCCTCCGATCCCGAGTATCTGGCCGTGTTAAACGACGTACGCGAGGGTCGCGTGACCGAGCGGGCGAGGGGTTTTCTCAACACGAGATCCAGCGCGGCGCCGCGCGGCGACTTCACCTGCCTTTTCCCCAGGCGCGACGCCGTTGAACGCCATAATCTGCAGCGGCTGGCAAGCCTTCGCCATCCGCTGCACTCGTTTGAGACGGTTTACGAAGGCAAGGCCAAGGACATTGAAGCGTTCCGTAAACACTCTCCTCTTACCGATGTGATTTCCTTGAAAAAAGACGCGCTCGTGATGCTGCGACAGAACGATCCCGAAGGCCGGTGGGTCAATGGAAGTTTGGGTCACGTGAAGAAGGTCTCCGAAGACTTGCTCTCCATCGAGCTTCTGCGCAACCGCGAGACGGTCGAAGTGGAACACGCCGCGTTCACCCTTCTCAACGCCGACGGCAATCCTGTCGTGACCGCCAGGAACTTTCCGGTGAGCCTGGCGTGGGCCATCACGATTCACAAGGCGCAGGGAGCGACCCTCGACAGCATTCGCGTCGATCTCAAGCGCGCCTGGGAACCGGGGCAAGCTTATGTGGCGCTCTCTCGCGCGCGCAATCCCGACGGCCTCTTCATCGACGGCTGGAACGCGTCTTCGATCCTCGCCGATCCGCTCGTGACGTCGTTTCACAGGGCGCTTACGGCGCGCGGCTGACTTCCGCGCGCCGCCGCTCATGCGGCGCTAACCCTCTCCCCTCACTCCTCGCCGCAGATTTTTTTTCTCAGACTGTCTTTTCTTGTTTTCACGCGCCTTGCGGCGGCTAGCTCCGCTTGGCTTCGTTTTCTTGCGCGGCCTCGGCGCGTGCGAGGCCGCCGCGACGATCTCACGCAGCTTTTCAAAACAGTCCTCGCGGTTGCGCGTCTGATCGCGAAACCGGTCGCTCGCGATCACGAGCTCGCCATCGCGAGTGAGCCGCGGCCCTAAGCGGCTTAATAGGCGCGCGCGCACGTCGTCAGGCAGGCCAGCGCTTCGCACGACGCTCCATCTCAGCACCGCCTTGCTGTTCACCTTATTCACGTTCTGGCCGCCCGGCCCCGAGCTGCGCGCGTACGTAAGCTCGATTTCCGAGAGCGGGATGCGGATATCCTGGGCGATGATGATCATGGCAGCTCAGCAACCGCCTTCGTTGCAGATGACGATCAGACCGGCGCCGCCACCGCCGCTGCCGCTGGCACCTCCGGTTCCGGTGCCGGAGATGAAATCAGCATCCGCGTTGTTCCCGGCTGCCGTACCTGAACCCGCGGTATAAGCGGGCGATGAACCCGTGGAATAACTCGAGCCGCCGCCGCCACCGCCACCGGAGCAAGTACCGCTGCACGTACCACTACCAGACTCCCCGCCGCCACCGCCCGGATAATATCCGCCGCCGCCGCCGCCACCCCCGAGGGCAAGGCCACCATTGCCGCCGGCGCCTCCGGCGGCATCCGCATTTACGCCGCCCGCGCCGCCCCCGCTAGTATCCCCTGTATTTCCTCCTCGTCCTCCGACCGATCCGCTAGTACCGCCACCAGTGCCGGCTGAGCCGCTGTACGTACTGCCGCTACCGCCAGCGCCGTTGGCGGAGCCCGTTCCAGCACCACCGCCGTTACTCGTCGCGGTTCCACCGCTTGATCCCGCAACGCCGCTTGTTCCGCCGCCCGCACCACCGGCGCCACCAGACGTGCCAGAGCCGTAGGCAGCACCACCGCCGCCCCCACCAGCAGCCCAGGTCAGCATCGTGCCGCTGTTATTTTTGATGGTCGATGCGGCACCGCCGCCGCCGCCACCATAGGTTCCGCCACCTGCTCCCCGCGTACCAACATTGAGCGTAAGATAAGATAAACCTGAGGTTGAAAAAGTGTCTTTTACAAATCCTCCCCCGCCACCGGCACCACCGGCCGAGGTGGAGGTGTGCCCGCCACCGCCGCCTGCTCCCCACGCTTTAACCGTAATGTTCCCGACAGCGGCGGATAAGTGTAGATTTAGGGAAATGGCCTCGGAATTTGCCGTAGGACGGAACGACAATTTGAAGGTCGTTGCCGCGACGAGAAATGAAGCGCCGTTAACGGCACTTGATGCGTTTCCGTTGTAATCGATCGCGCGAATCGACGGATAAATCGTCAAGTTCATGGGCAAGATCATGTTGGAGATCGTCGCGGAAGTGACGTTGCCGACATTTCCTTGAGCGTACGTGAGATAATCCGTCGCGCCCGCACTTGAGCCTAGACCGATTTGATAGGCGGCGATTCCGCTTCCGCCGCTGTTATCCGCGGCCGCGCTCCAGCTTGCCGTAACAAATGTCGCCGAATAAGCGCCGATGCTGAAGCTTCCGGGAGGAGTGGTGGGTTTAACGTTATCGTAAAAGGTTCTGATCACGACGAGCCCTGCTTTTCCGGCGCTTCCGGTCGCTGACGTAACGGCAGCACCGCCCTGGCCCGCGGTTCCGCTTGCGTTACTTGAGTAATCCGAAGTCGCGTTCGAGGTATCGCCGATTCCAGCGGACGTTGCACTGCCGGCATTGTCCTTAATCAGGTAGGCGCTGACATCTCCGATATAGCCGCTCACTCCGCTTGCGCCGCCGCCGCCGCTTGAAGAATAACCGTTTGACTGACAGCTTCCGCCGCCACTTCCGCCGTAGTACCCGCCACCACCACCGCCACCTCCGGGCCAGTTTGCCACACCGCCGGCGCCGCCATTCCCAAGACCCGATCCCCCTGCACCGCCGGCATTAACTGGTGATACTGATATTCCTCCTGCTCCTCCGTTGATGATGCCTGTGGGATAACCTCCATTGCTTCCTGAAGAACGATCTGCTCCATTCCATACACCTCCCTTGCCTGGATAATTGCAAGAACTTCCGCCGGTTCCGTCACCACCACCGCCCGCGCCGCCCGCGCCGGCGTTACCGCCGCCCGTGCCGCCACCGCCGCCTCCACCGCCGGCCGCAAGAAGAATGGTCGATCCATTTTTAAGCCCGGAACCGGCACCGCCTCCGCCGCCACCACCCCAATAGCCTGCATTTCCGCCCCACACTCCGCCGCCACCTCCGGTGCCGACAACGGCCGTGAAATTTTGGGTCTGTCCGCCCGTCGTATCAACACTGACGATTCCTGAAATATATCCGCCGCCGCCCCCGGTGCCGGACGCGGTCGAATAACTTCCACCCGCGCCGCCGCCCGCGCCCCAGATTTCAGCCGTAACATAGGTGCAGTTTGCGGGAACGCTGTAAACCGTGTTGCCGGTCGCGGTGATCGCGGTGGTTGAAGCCTGACAGGTGGCTTTGATACCCGCCACCGCGGAAGTCGTCGTGGAATTTCCGGCAAGATCGGTGTGGCTCGCGGTAAGGCTCGCGATTCCTTCGCCAAGCGGGGATAAGTCGATGGCCGTCGAATAAGCGCCTGAACTGCAAGTTGTCGAGGCACTCGATGAAGTGGAACCCGTTCCCGCAGCCGCGACGGTAACCGTCCGGCCATTCTCACTGCATGCGCCTGAAACCGTAACGGCGAATTGATTTTTGTTGTAGATCGAAAACCCTCCGCCAGGAGCGGTCACCGTTACCGTGGGCGGCGTGGTGTCGAGCGTGTAAGTCAAACCGGTTGTCGTGCAGGCTGTGGCGCTTCCCGAGTTTGAAATCTTATAATAAAAAGCATGAGTGCCTTGCGTCGACAATGAAAGTGTCACGTTTTGCGATGCGGATGCAATCGCAGCGCTTCCCAATGGAGTGGCGCAATCCGAGGCCGAATAAATAGTCAGCGTTGCGCTCATATTGGAGTCGCCGGAAGGAAGTGTGGCGGTCACCACAGGACTTGTGTTGTTGGAAGTCGATCCGCTTGCCGGCGACATCGAAAACGCGGTTGCAAGCGGACTGAAAACCGTGACTGCCAACGAGGCAGCGGTAAACGCCGCGCGCGAAGCGGTGAGTGTAAGACTCTCCGCGGTTGAGTCTTTAATATAGAAGGTTTTAGAGCTTGTACCGGCCAAAACCACAGGATTCGCAAGAGAGCTGCCGCAACTTGAATCAGAGTAAAGCGCGCCGCTGCCAAGCCCGCCCATGGTGATGATCATGTCGGCTCCGACATTTACCGGATTATGGCTTGCATCCTGAATCGTGATGGCAAGCGGAGCGCAAAAGCCCAAAGCGGGCGCGTTTCCGGTCAGGGCAAGATAGCCGGCAGTCGTCGTGGAAGTGAGATTTCTGATGTTGAGTTCCTGTACTCCGTAAAAATCCGTCGCGTTAACTCTAAAGGTATAGGAGGTCGACGGTGAAAGACCAGCTGCCGTATAGCTGCATGCGCCGGCCACGCAACCCGGATTTGAAACGAGATTCGCTGAAATGACATTGGAAAGAAGCGTCGGCACTCCACTGCTCACACTATAGACTTGATAGGCGGCAGCCCCGGCAACATCCGTCCAGTTGAGCTGCATCGTGGTCGGAGTTTCGCCGCTTAAGCTGACCAACCCCGTAAAACTGGTCAACGTCGAACCGGCGCCCGTAAGGCTCAGCGCGGAAAAAAACTGGTTGGTTGCAGACGTCACGTCATAAGGAATCGCGATCGCGGTGGCAAGGTTGCCGCTCGTGGTCGGCGCAAACCGAACCGTCATAGTACAGGTCGCACCCGGCTCCAGCGCCGACCCATCGGCGCACGTATTGGCGGTCAGCGAGAAGTGGGAATTAGTCCCTGTGATCGTTCCAAGAATTACGGTGTAGGTGGAAGAGTTCGTGACGGTAAAAGATTTGGTAGCCGACCCGGAGTTGGTGGCAAGCGTGGCAAAATTGAACGAAGCAGGAACAAATGTCAGCGCGGAATTGCCCAGAGGGCCATTGACCACGACCGGTACCGTAACTGTTGTCGTCGGCGTCGTATCGCTTGAGCCCGTGACCGCGTTCAAGTCATCAGTGGTTGCAAAATTGCATGCCTGTAAAAAACATGCGGCAACGACCACGGAACACGCTGCTACCCACGAACTGAATGTATCGTGTCTGACGAAATCCACTTAAACCGCTCCTGGCAAACGTTCCGCAATACCCTCCCCTTAAACCAAACCTCGTCTTCTGATTATCTGTTTTTTGACTAATTTAGTAAAGTATTTGTTTATATTGTAATATCAGATACTTAAATACAGTTTTGGTATAGTATAAGTGTTCATGTTATCTGATTCGCAAGACGCTATTTTCTGCGATAACGCAGCTGTCTTAAGACGGCAATCCGCTCGTCGATCAGGTTTTTATCCACGTCTAAATCATAAATTTTCGTCACGGTGGGATTATCGGCCATGAACTGCCTGAGCCGATCGAGCTGTTCGACCGTCATAATTTTAATCCACCACTGCCGGCTCATTTTCGATAATTCGGGTTTTACGAACATTCCGATGAGCGGCGGGCAAGTCGCGATGCCGCTGATGACGGTCGCGAGCGTGTTCGTGACGTTCCAGTCGAACCAGACCGCATGGGCGAGCGAAACGGGCACGAGACTGAGCACGATCGCGAACACGGCGGCGTTCGGATAGCGCACTTTATGCGCCAGCGATTTGAGCCTGCCTTTGAGCTTCATCATCAGCAGCGTTCGGTCGAATTCGCGGCGCTTGATCGGCCCGTTGTTCCGGGCGAGCATTTCGTCGGTATAGCCTTTTGAAATGCGAGTGAAGTATGCCGCTTCCTCGGCATCCCTTTTTGCCTTTTTGACGGACTTCGCTCTGACTGCCTCAAACCGCGAGCGAAGCTCTTCGGGCTTCACGACGTCGAGCCAGCTCAAAAGGATGACCTTGAGCTCGGAAGACTCTTTGAGTTTCGATACACTCCATGCATCGAAGAGATCAGGCAGATCCGCTTCCTCGATTTTCCAACGAAGGGTGACTTCGGCTGTTTTTCCGGCGTCGAGCAGCTCCATGCCCTGTTCGAGCATGCGATCCATCCGCTCGATGACTTTTTCGACGAAATGCACGCGCTCCTGCGTCGATCTCGTTCTTAAATTCGAGAGTGCGCGTGACAACACTCCAAACTCGGTGCCGCCCATCTCGACGGCGGTGGCCGCGATCGCGTCGTAAAACAGCCCCGTTTTGATAAGAGGCCGCAGGTCAGTGACCATCTTGATCATGGCGTCGATGTCTTCGCTTTTGGCCGCAATGCTGCTGTGAAAATATTCTTCGACTTCCGCGGTAATCGTCTCGATGTTTTTGCGGTATTCATCGCTTTTTGAAATCTGCTCGACAAGCGCGAATTCCGCCGCGAGTGTTCCGCGCGAGGAAAGATTCTCTTCGCAATAAATCATCTTCGAACCCGCATCCGCCAGCGCGATGCCGGACGAAAACGAGAGAAGAATGCAAATATTGCCTAGTCGCCTGGACCTCATCATTCTTCTATTCGGACGGTATTATGCGGATATTGAGTAAAACGCTCGAACCCGAACCCCGCGGACTCTTGTTGGTAACCGCGGCGATCACGATTTGTAGAACAGCCGCTGCCGCAGAGCCCAACCAAGTTCTAAGGTCCCAAGACCGCCGAGGATCGAACCCAATACCCAGAACAGCGCAAGCCCGCCGATCACCGCGGAGCCGAAGCAAACAAAAAACCCGATCGAAAGCAATGCAAGCGAGCACACTTGCAGCACTTCCAGCCTTCGAAGGGCGCGCACCTCCTCTGGCCGCAAAAATAAGCTCGCCATTAAAAGACTGCCCGCCATAAAAAAGGCGCCGCAGCCCATCATGCAAACCTGATCGCCAAAACGCATCAATAGCCCCATGAGTCCCATGCCTCTGAAAGGGCTCACGCCGAATTGCGGGCAAAAAAGCAGCGTGATCCCGCCGACCACGGCATGGATCGCGACGAGCTTGAGAAACACGGTCCAAGCGCCAGGGTTGAGGTCGCGATGCACTCTCGCCAGGATTCGCTCTGAAATCACGATCGGCGGAGCAACCGATTCAGCCTTTTGAAATTCCTCAAAATCGCGCATCTTCATGACCTACCTCGAAGCAAGCGAAGCTTTTTCAAGCCGCGGCTCACCATCTGCCGCACGTTTTCCTGCGAGCGGCTGAGTTTGGCCGCGATTTCCTCGTAAGAACGCTCGTCAAGCACCCTCATTTCAATGGCTTGCCGCTGTTTAGCGGGCAGCAAGCCCAAAGCTTCCAACTCCTTCTCATTGTTTAACGCAGGCGAAGGTTGGTTTTGTGACAGCAGTCCCTCGTTAAATGGCTCATCCGAGACTTTCACCTGGCGGCTGGCCTTTCTGAAGTGGTCGAAAAGCGTCGTTTTAGCCACTACGAAAAGCCACTGCGCGAAAGGATAGGCCGGATCATAGTTCCGGCGCGTCTGGTGCAATTTCAAGAAAACGCTTTGAAAGACCTCATCGGCCGCCGCCCGATCGGAGAGTCTTTTTCGCAAGTATCCGTACACCTTGCCGGAGTGACGGCGGTAAAGGGCCTCGAAAGCTTTTTCATCGCCCCCGAGGTAAGCGCGCATCAGCTCTTGGTCCGAAAATTCGGATGAACCCTGATCACCCACCGCCGGATCAAACCACCCAGCCGCGCGATTTTCCCCGCTCCAATACGTCATCGACGGCCTCGCGGAACGCCTGCAGCGAGAACGGCTTGGCGAGGAACGGGGGCTGTACGGGATCTTTTGAAACCGCTTTCTTGAACTCGCTCTCGCCCATTCCGGAAATCAAGAGGTATGGCATTCCCGGGAACCGTGCTTCACAGGTCTCCCAGAGCTCAATACCGGAAATTTTCCCGGAAAGCATGACGTCCGAGACGACAAGGTCGAAGCGCTGTTCGCGCGCGCCATACCGTTCTTTAATGATTCGAAGAGCGTCCTCGGCCGAATTGGGCTGGTCGATCGAGCACGCGGGAAAAATTTTTCTCAGCGCGCGAGTCAGAATGCCCATCAGCTCCTCGTCGTCCTCGATAACCAGAATGCGAAGCGGTCTGAAATAAGCTGGCGGCGATGGGGTTTTCGGCATCTCTGATGACGATGTTAACACGGCGTAAATATATTCCTAGCCGCGTTTCATAATCTCCCCGAATCGTCGGGGTCTTGCACGTCCGGGCCGCCACCGTCGTGCTCGCCGCGAACGAGGCCGTATTCGCGCTCTTTGCGGTAGAGCGTGCGCCGGTTGATGCCGAGAATCTGCGCGGCCTTGTCTTTTCTTCCGGCGGTTTTCCCGAGAATAAGCTGAATGTAGCGCTTCTCGAGCTGTTCGAGCGTCGGAGAGTCTTCGGTGGCGCTGCCGAAAAAATCCTCCGCCGTGGTCTGTTCGGCGACCGGAATATCCTTTTCGTCGATCATCGGCGTCGCGCAAAGAACCACGGCTCGCTCGACGATGTTTTCGAGCTCGCGGACGTTTCCAGCCAGATGCAGCCCCACGAGCTTGCTCATGGCCGCTTTCGTGAAGCCGGTGGCCCGCGACCCGTTCGCGGCGGAATACTTGCGCAGAAAATGCTCGGCCAGAAGAGGGATGTCCTCTTTGCGGTGCCGAAGCGGTGGAATCATAATGGGAATCACGCTCAGCCGGTAGTAGAGGTCATCGCGGAACAGGCCTTCCCTTATGGCGGCTTTGAGGTCTTTGTGGGTCGCCGCGATGATTCGAACGTCGATGTCGCGAGAAACGTTATCGCCGGCCTCCCTCACTCTTTTTTCCTGGATCACCCGCAACAGCTTCGCCTGCAGGGAGACGTTCATGTCGCCGATCTCGTCGAGAAAGAGGGTTCCGCCTTCAGCCTCCTCGAAGAGCCCGCGCTTGCGCCGTGCCGCTCCGGTGGACGAGCCTTTGGCGTGACCGAAAAGCTCCGACTCGAGCAGATTCTCGGGAATCGCGGTGCAGTTGATCGCGACAAAGGGCTTGCCCTTGCGCAAGCCGTTGCCGTGGATGGCGCGCGCCACCGTCTCCTTGCCCGTTCCGCTCTCACCCGTAATAAGGACATTGGCCGTGGCTTGCGAAACTCTTTGAACCAGATCGAAAATGGATTTCATCGCGAAGCTCTTGCCCAGCAGCTCGCCCATCGACCACGCGCGCTTGATCTCTTTGCGAAGCGCGGTGTTGTCGCGCTGGAGCGTGCGGTATTCCACGGCGCGCGCGACAGTCACGCCCATTTCGGCGAGCTTGAACGGTTTAACGACGTAATCATACGCGCCTCTTCGAGTCGCTTCGATGGCGGATTCGATGCTCCCGAACGCCGTGATCAGGATGACCGGAATCTGCGGACGCACCTTCCGCAACCGCTCGGCGAATTCCATGCCATCGATCTGCGGCATTCGAATGTCCGAAACGATAAGATCGACGTCGGCGTTCGCGAAATCTTGCGCGAGATCGCCGCCCGTTTGAAGTTGTTTTAAGGCTTCCGACGCGAGCGGGAATACCGTGACGCGATACCCTTGGTTCACGAGATAATCGCGCAATAACGCCCGCATCTCGGCGTCGTCATCGACGACTACGACGTGTCCTTTGTTTTCAGTCATATCCCGCGCCTCGTTGGGCCAAAATGAGATGTATCGGCCCTTTAGCTTAATTTAGCTCTTCTTTATCATTTCGAACAGCTTGCGGGTACAATGCCGTTGAGAGGGGGTTTTTCTGGCGAACATCCTGATCTGTAACGACTTGCCGAGAGAACAGTCGATCCGGGCGGTGGAAGGGCTGCTCGGCCACTCCGATCTTTCGGTCTTCCACACCAGCAGCCCGGCCGATGCCGAAGCACTGCTCAAACGGCAGCGCTTTGACCTGATGCTCCTGGTTTTCGATGAAGAGCCCTCCGTCGGGTTCATGGACATGCTCTCGAAGACCCGGAATCTGAGCAGCCACCGTGACCTGACGTTCGCGGCGCTTTTGACGAAGCCGTCACGAACGGGCATTCAAAAAGCGCTTACTTTAGGGGCAAAAGAGCTGATCATTGCGCCGGTCGATCCTAAGACACTCGCGCGAACCGTGAGAGAACTCACCGAGGGGATCGAGCGCGGCTTAACGATCGCGGGTTATTTTCACGATATCGCTCCCATCGGCTGCGAAATCGAGGCCTTCGGGCGGATTGGAAAAATTTATCTGAACCCGTTCGGCGATCTTCAGCTCGAAACCGACGTGAGGCTGCCGGAAGGGCAGGCCATCAAAGTCTCTTGCCGAATGGCGCAGGAGCTAGGCGCTGCCGATTTTGAATACACCGTCACGGCATCCGGACAGGCCAACATCTATTATAATTATTCGAATACTTACCGCCTGGGATGGTTTGCCGGCCCCGAACGAAGACATCATCTCGCGAAATGGATCGAGAAATCCAAAGACGTTTTCGCGATTCCGAAGACCAAGGTTCTGTGGATCACCGAAAAACCGCTCGGCGACCTTGAGGCGAGCTTCAATAAAGAGATCTTCAGCGTGTATGCCGAGCATCCTCACCGTCTGAGCCTTGTTTATCTGCATCGAATCAGCCCCAGGATCGTGATCGCGGGAGATCTCGATGCTCCCGCTCGCCGGGTGCTCGAACAATGGCTGGGCAGCGACCGGGAATCACGGACGCTTGTCAGCACGTCCGTCACCGCGCCCGCCGGATGGCTGCATCTTTCCGAACAGGACCCGGATGCGTTCAAAAACGCGTTGATCTACCTTGTCAAGCCCAGCATGAAAGAGCGGGTAACCGAAGCGGTGAAGTCTGCTGTTTTTTTCAGCAGAAAATCGGATTACTCGCTCTGCGCGATCCCGATCGAAGCGCGTGTTACCGCGATTTCAAGGTCGTGCGTCCGGATGGAGGCGCCGTTTGATTTCGAAAAAGGCGTCGTCCTTCCGATTCGCTGCCCTGCCCTGGAGGACCCGCGCGGATACGGCTTCTACGCAAAAGTCCTGGCCACCAAGAAGGCCGCGCGCGAAGGTTTCTTTTCGTTGACCTGTGAAATGCTTTCGATCTCGGACGCTCGCAATCCCATCGTCGTGGAGTTTGTCGAGTCGCTCGACAAAAAAGAAGACCGGGCCCTCGAAAGGAAACCCCGTACCGAGGCGATACCGCAGGGCAAAGCCGAGCTTTTTTTCCTGAAGGCTAAACCGGTCGCCAGGAATCTTGGAACGATCATTCTCGCCATCGTCGGCGTCGGCCTGCTGTTCCTTCTCGCGTATTATTACATCCCCAGGCCCGACTATCACTCGACCCAGCCGACCCGGTCGATCGAAGACATTTTTCGCGCGTTCCGGGAGGCGTTTCAATGACGGATGCCGACGCGCTTCGATACGCGCTCAACCAGGCTTCGATCGTCGCGTTCACCGACTCCAAAGGCACCATCACGTACGTGAACGACAAGTTCTGCCAGATTTCGAAATATTCACGCGAGGAGCTGCTCGGCCAGAACCATCGCATCGTCAACTCCGGCTATCACCCCAAGGAATTCTTCGCCGACCTTTGGAAAACGATCGCGCGCGGCCAAGTCTGGAAGGGCGAAATCAAGAACCGCGCGAAAGACGGCGGTTATTACTGGGTCTTCACGACCATCGTCCCCTTCATGACCGACAACGGCCATCCCTATCAATACGTCTCCATCCGCACCGACATCACCGAGCAAAAACTCTCGCAGGAGCAGGCGGAACTTCAGCGCGCGGCACTCGTCCACTCCGAAAAAATGGCAAGCGTGGGCGAGCTCGCGGCAGGCGTCGCGCACGAGCTGGGAAACCCGCTGGCGGCCATCAGCGGCCGAATGGAATTTTTGGAACTGCTGATCCAGTCGAGCAAGGCAAGCCAGGCGGAAATCCTGAACACGATTCAGACCGTAAAACAGCTCTGCGACCGCATGACGAGCATCATCCGCGGCATGAAATCGCTTTCGCGCGACGGCACTCGCGATGCGTTTCAAAACGCTTCGCTGAACCTCCTCATCAAGGACGTGCTTAGTTTCGCCACCGACAATCTTCAAAAGCATGGGATTGAGATCCGCTTCGAGCCGATCGACGACCGCATCCAGCTTTGCTGCCAGGCAACGCAGATCAGCCAGGTTCTGGTGAACCTCATCAATAACGCGAGGGACGCGATTCTTTCGCTCGATGAGCGGTGGATAAGAATTGAAGCTCACGACAAAGGAAAAACCGTCGAGATCGCCGTGACCGACAGCGGAAAAGGCATCCCCGCCGAGCTTCATGAAAAAATCATGGAACCCTTTTTTACGACGAAGCAAATGGGAATCGGCTCGGGACTGGGGCTGAGCGTCTCCAAAACGATCGTCGACTTCCACGGCGGCACGCTCCGCATCGACCCCAGCTCGCCCAACACGCGCTTTATCGTGAGCCTGCCGAAAAAGACCCGTTAGAAACTACGCGATCAAACGGCAAACCCACCACGTCAGCGCCGAGATGAACGCCGAAGCGGGAATCGTGAGAACCCACGCCCATACGATTCTCTCGGCCACACCCCATCGCACCGCCGAAAATTTCGTAACAGTGCCGACACCCATGATGGCGCCCGTGATCGTATGCGTCGTCGAGACCGGAATGCCAAGCCCCGTCGCGAGAAACAGCGTGATCGCGCCGCCCGTTTCGGCGCAGAACCCGCCGACGGGTTTAAGCTTCGTGATCCTCATCCCCATCGTGCGAACGATGCGCCAGCCGCCGAAAAGAGTTCCAAGGCCCATGGCCGCATGGCACGAAAGCACGATCCAGAGCGGAACGTGAAACTTGTCGCCGAGCATCCCCGCCGAAAACAAGAGCACGGCGATGATTCCCATCGTTTTCTGCGCGTCGTTGCCGCCGTGGCCCAGGCTGTAAAGCGCTGCCGAGACGAATTGCAGCCTGCGCCCCCAGCGATCGACTTTGCGAGGGATCGCGCGGAAAAACAGAAACGAGATCAGGGCCATCGCGACGAAGGCGAGCGCGAAACCGAGCAGCGGCGAAAGCAGAATCGAAAAGCCTATCTTGAGAAATCCGTCGGCCTTGATCGCCGCGATGCCGGCCTTGGCGACGGCAGCACCCCCGATTCCCCCGATCAAAGCATGAGAGGAGCTCGAAGGGATTCCGTAATACCAGGTGATCACGTCCCACGCGATCGCGCCCACGAGCGCCGCGAGAACGACCACCGGATCGATGATCGACGGATCCACCACGCCTTTTCCGATGGTGTTGGCGACGTGCAATCCGAAAAAGAGAAACGCGATGAAGTTGAAAAACGCCGCCCAAACGACTGCCCAGTGCGGGCGCAGCACGCGGGTCGAAACGATCGTGGCGATCGAGTTCGCGGCGTCGTGGAAGCCGTTCATGAAGTCGAAGATCAGCGCGACCGCGATGATCGAGACGATCAAAGCCATGCTAGGCATATTCAAGAACGATTCCTTCGATGATGTTGGCGACGTCCTCGCAGTTGTCGGTAACTGTTTCGAGGAGCTCGTAAATTTCCTTGAGCTTGATGAGCTGACGCGTGTCGGGCTCTTCGCGGAAGAGTTTGGCCAACGCTGAGCGCAGAACTTGATCGGCTTCGTTTTCGAGGCGGTTCACCTCGACGCAGAGTTCGAGAATTTCCTCCGATTTCTTGAGGTCGCACAAAAGACGGACGGTGCTGTTTACGTTTTCGGCGGACCTGATGCAGATGTCGGCGAGCATGACGAACTCCGGCGTGGCTTTTTTCATCTCGAAGAGATGCATGCGCTCGGAAGCGGCCTCGATGAAGTCGAGAATGTCGTCCATTTTGCAGATGAGATTGTAGATGTCTTCCCGGTCGAGCGGCGTGATGAAGGTTTTATGCAGAAGTTCGATCGTACGATGCGTGACCTCGTCGCCTTTATGTTCGATGTCCTTGATCGCGCTCGCGTGTTGCTCGACACGGTCCATATCCGAAAGCATGTCGCGGAATTCCTTGGCGCCTTCCACGATCAAGCTTCCGGCCTGCGCGAAGTGATCGAAGAATTTCTCTTCCCTTGGCATGAAGCGTCCGAACATTGGATGATCCCCCTGTTATTCCAGTTGTAACCGCTGAGCCACCGAACGTCTGTCAGAGTTCGGTTAGGATTATGTATCCCCGTCTTGCGATCGTGAAGCACATTCTGCGGCGTCATCGTGGGTTAATGTCGTGATATTCTTTTCGCGAGATGTCCGTCCGCTTCGCGCCCTCACCGACCGGAGTTTTTCATCTGGGAAACCTGCGCACCGCCTGGGTCTCGCACGCGTGGGCGCGCGCGCTCGGCCTGCCGTGGTTCGTGCGCTTCGAGGATATCGACGCGCCTCGCTCGATTCCCGGCGCGCGTGAAAAGCAGCTTGAAGACATGGCGCGCCTCGGGCTCGTGCCCGACCGGATGTCGCTTCAGAGCGCGCAACGGGCGCGGCACTGGGAGCTTTTTCAGGCGATCGTCATCGAGCGCGGCGCTTATCCGTGCGTGTGCTCGCGCAAAGATTTGCGCGAAGCGCTGGATCAGCTGGCATCCGCGCCACATGCGCCGCACGCCGTGCGGCGCCAAGAGCCAGAGCCTCCGGTCTATCATGGACGTTGCCGCGGGCGCGTCTTGACGGCGGCCGACCAGGGCGCGCTGCCGACCGTGGCATGGCGAATGAAAGGCGCCGCCGAAGACGGTTCGCAGGATATGATCATCGCGCGCACCGCCAAGCTCACGCCGGACGAGACATCATTTACACCCGCGTACCAGTGGGCCTGCGCGATCGACGATTCCGACGGCGGCTTTCCGCTTCTTGTGCGCGCGTGGGATTTGGAATCGTCGGCGCGCCCGCAGCGCGCGATCCAGGCCTGGCTCGCGTCGCGCGAAAATCGTGAGGCGAAGTTTCCGGCGATCTTTCACGCCTCGCTTCTCATCGGGAACGACGGCAGCCGGCTCGAAAAACGCACGCGCGGGATCACGCTCGACGAGCTCTTCGCAGCGGGATGGACGAAACAGAAAATTCTCGATCGCTTCGAGAAAAGTTTCACGCCCGTTCTTTCCGACTTCGCGCCCGCCAAACTCTGGGGCGAACCGCGCCGCGAGATTACGCTAAAAGAGCTGGGCTTCTAAAAGGTGCCAGCCTACTTTTTACGGTGTTATG
>JACPKS010000021.1 GCA_016186905.1 Deltaproteobacteria bacterium | reverse complement strand
CTCCTCAAGGGTCCAGCCCCGCTCCTGACGCAACTTCCTGATCCTGGCTCCTAATTTTTTCAAAAATATCCGATCTTTATCGGTCAATGCGTCCGCCTTCATGGATTTAGACTGACAGATACATATGATCAATAGTACATACGATCATATGTATTCATGGAGTGATGCGATCATCGGCGGTAAACGATGTCGGTCGAAATAAAGCACGTCTACACTGTACGCGTCTTTCAAATGGCGGAAACTCCAGACCAAGGAGAGCCGACGCTGAAGTTCCGGAAAATCCTCGCTCGTATCAAAGAAGATCGCGGATTTACCCTGCGTGAGCTTGCGAATATGGCTGGTGTACACCCGGAAATCCTCGAACGGCATCTTTGGATGTAAGAGGAGGAGCCATGCACGAAATCAATCATGTTCAACGGGTCTTAAAGGACATTCGCACGACGGATATCTGGATCGAGCTCGACCGTACCGCAAGTTTGTTTGCCTTTCGAGTTGGCGGAGAGGGCGAGATTCGAACTCGCGAGCGGTGTTACCCGCTGCTCCCTTAGCAAGGGAGTGCCTTCGACCTCTCGGCCACCTCTCCGTGCCACGAGCTAAGCGGTCGAATTAACCAAGGAATATGGCTAGGAAGTAACACATCCACAAATACGTGCCTAGCCATTATTTCAAAACTGTCTGATAATGGCGACTCAGAGGGTCTAATGTCGAAGCTGCGAGTGGCACTCATTTTCGGAGGAAAATCCGGCGAACACGAGGTGAGCATCGTTTCGGCGATGTCGATCTACAAGGCGCTCGACAAAAACAAATATGACGTGACGCTGGTGGCAATCGATAAGTCCGGGCGATGGGTTTTGCCGGACTCAAAGGCATTATTGAGTCAGCCCGCCAACGTTCGCGACCTTCGAATCGCGTCGAAGAGCCAGGCGGTAAGTCTCATCTCGTACCCTTCCGAAATGAATCTCATTCCAATCGAGAAGAACAAGCCGCATCCGGAAGGCGGGCTGAAGTTCGACGTGATCCTACCGATTCTGCACGGCACCCACGGCGAGGACGGAACGGTTCAGGGGCTCTTCGAGCTCGCCGATATTCCGTATGTCGGATCGGGCGTGCTGGGATCGGCCCTGTGCATGGATAAAGATTCCGCGAAGCGCGTGATGCGCGACGCGGGAATTCCAGTTGTTCCGTTCATGGCCGTGCGCCGGCGCGAGTTCTCATCCAACAAGAAAAAAATCGCCGACGAGGCGATTGGGAAATTCGGCCTTCCTTTTTTCGTGAAGCCTTCGAACATGGGCTCCTCGGTCGGCGTTCACAAGGCGAAGACCGCCGCTGACGTGATCCCGCTCCTCGAAGATGCGTTCCGGTACGACACGAAAATTCTCGTTGAGCGGGCCGTGAGCGCGCGCGAACTCGAGGTCGCCGTGCTCGGAAACCACGACCCAGAAGCGAGCGTGGTCGGCGAAATCATTCCGCGCCACGAGTTCTACAGCTACGAGGCGAAGTACATCGACGAAAACGGCGCCGATCTCAAAATTCCGGCGGAAAATCTCCCTCGCGGAACCGAGGAGAGCGCGCGCGAGCTTGCAGTGCGCGCGTTCCGCGAGCTCGACTGCGCGGGCATGGCGCGCGCGGACTTCTTTCTCGACAAAAAAACCGGCGAACTCTTTCTCAACGAGCTCAATACGATTCCGGGGTTCACCTCGATCAGCATGTACCCCAAACTTTGGGAGGCGAGCGGCATCCCCTACCCCGAGCTATTGGACCGGCTCATTGAGCTTGCGCTCGAGCGACACCGCGAACGCGAAGGCCTGAAGACCACGTACGAGCCTGCGACTTAGGGCTTTTTTTCCCGAAAACCGGGACTTGCACCGCTGTGGAAAACCCTTTATAAGTTACGTTTCTCGCGAAGAGGCACGCGCCCATAGCTCAGTTGGATTAGAGCGTCGCACTACGGATGCGAAGGTCGGAGGTTCGAATCCTTCTGGGCGCGCCATTTGTCTCCTGAAATTTACCCCTTGCAAAGTCCTGGTAACTAAGTTACCATTATCGTCGTGGATCGCGGCGAAGAAGCTCAGGAAATCCTAAGACGGATCAAAGCCGACGACTTTGTGCTCCTTCACCATGCGAGCCAACGGGCTGAAGAACGCGGCATCAGCAAAGAGAACGTCATCTATTGTGCAAAGACCTGTTTTCACTGGGAATGGCAGGAGGAGAAAGGAACTCACTTCTTCTTAGGTTCGCTAAACGAGAAGGATCACGGCGGATTTACCGCAGTCCTTCGGGATCGCGCGCTCGTAATCACTGTTTTTAAGAGGAGGCTCACAAAATGGGAAAAGACCCTCAAAAAATCGAAAAAACCCTAAAGGGCGTGGGCGGCCTTGAGTACGTCGAAGTACGGCACGTTCCGATGAGCCATTATGAAGGCTTGGGCGACGGCGTGGACTCCAAGACACTTGGCGAGATCGAGAAGCGGGTGGCGCAGGAGTTGATCCTGGAGCGCTATCGCGTTCGCGGAAAGGAACTCCAATATTTCCGTTCTATTTTTGCGCTTTCTCAGCGGGAACTCGCCGAAAAGCTGCATTTAAGTCACGTTGCCATTTTGAAATGGGAAAGGGCCGCTGAGCGCCCGTTGGACCTCATCAATGAAGTGGCCGTCAAGGCTCTCCTGTCGGGAATGCTGGGCCTTAAGGTGCCTGCATCCTTGGATGCGCTCACCGGTAACCGGGACATTCCTGGCAAGCTGGTGCTCGACTACCGCACGAAAGCTTCGAAGGTCAGAAAAAAGGCTGCATAGGAACAAATCGCCGCTCACATTCGATATAGTCTGCCGAGCGGTGTCTCTGGTATGGACCGGGGGATTCGAATAAATAAATTTGAGAAGCGCCACCGGTTGCTCGGCGATGTATTTCTGGAACACCGGAAAAGAAAGGTGTCGCGCTCGTCTGGTGACGGCGTGGCTTCCAAGATACGCCATGTATAGATCGCGGTACCGGTAGAGCCACGAAAAATCAGGCCTGTGGAACGCGTCCTCATGAAGCGGAGTATAGTTGCCTGCGCGATCGAACATTCCGGTAGGAATGGGTTCGTTGGTCACCGCATCCCAATACGAGTGATAATGATGCAGGTACTTATAGATCACGCTCATCGCGAGCGGCATCACCGACGATATCTCGCCCAGTGTCTTGAGTTTTCGCGCGAGAAGCCAGGGCATGTAATAGTAGTAGATCTTTCGGTTGAAGTGGGCGGTTTCGCCGCGTACCGATTCTGGATAGAAATCGATGCGATCGAGAAATTGTTCGCGTCCTTTCGCGTCGCGGATGAGTTCCATGATGCGCTTGTATCTCACCAAGGTTGCCGCGCTCATCAGCGTGGGTTCGTGGTTTTCGATCCACTTCATATGAAGCTCTTTCGCATTATCCTGGAAGAGCACTGCGATCAGCCACCGTGCGCTCTCAATCGGGTTCTTTTCGCCGCGATGCCTTAAGAAATCGGTTGTTCGGGCGAAAAGGTCGAAACGAGCGGATGCGTCTTTGGTGAGTGCACCCAATCCCGATTCGATCTCTTCAAGGTAGGATCCGATCTCCTTGCTTGCGGCAAGAGTCTTGAAGTCGTCGTGGAAGAAGATGAGACTTCCGTCCGCTCCGTCATTGCGCTGGTCGAGTGCCGCCACTTGAGCGAACGCGGTTTTAGAGCATTCCGCGAAGGAAGCCCCGAACCACTCTTCGCATCGGTAAGTGAGTACAGCCGCCAAACCCGTCTGCGCGAGGTCGCTTTTAAGGCTACCCGCTGCTGCCGGCGAAACTTGCAGAATCGCGGCGAGCAGAGCGAAAGTCAGCGAACGAAAGCGCATGAAGAGCTTACTCCCTCACGCAGATGCGTCCCTTGAAGATCAAGCCTTCGCGATCGATGCCGGAGAGTTTTTCCATTTCCTCGCGCGTATAGTGCGTGATTTTCGAGAATTCCACGCCAGCTGCGGATTGAGACATGAAGACGCTCTTTTCGGCGTTCGAGTTGACGGACGAAACGTTTTGGCCGTCGGGAAAAACCGGGGTTTTCAACGTCGAGGCGGTGACTTCGGCTTTCAGGATTTCGGTCAGGCCGAGGTCGTTCGTGCGGCCGCTTCCCGTCTTGAAGCGAATCGTGGCGGATTCCGATCCCGAGAGCGAAAGCGGAACTTCATTTGCGCCGCCGCTTACGGCAAAACAGCGCCAGGCGTTTTTCTTCGTGCCCGTGAGAAAGTCGGACGGCTTGAGCGGCGCGACCGGCTTTTTGATCGTGTTGTTGTAAATGGCAACCGTGTTGAATGCTTGTGTGGCGCCGAGCTTAAGCAAATCTTCTCGGATCTTGCCGGCCGGCGGGGTCATCTCTTCGAGCGACACCGTCATCGCGCGAACGTCGACGTCGCCGATCGCGTAAGGCGTTCCGTCTTTTACGACAGCTTTGGTTGTCAGGGCGGCGATCGTGTCGGCTGCGTTCTGCGCAAGCGTTTCGGTCGAAAGGCCAGCGCAGGTGAAAGCCGTTGTCGTCACGTCGTGGATGTCGCTCTGATACCAGGCATTTTCGCGGTCGCGTTTGCGCGTAAGCAATCCTTTAAGGGTGCTCGTGTTCATGCTGTAAGTGGCGTTGGTGGTATCCGAACGTTCGCAGTGGCTTTCTCCGTAAAACGGGATATCCATGCCGCCGGTTGCGAGGCATTGCGATTTTTCAAGGTAATTATGACTGATCTCGTCGTTATTCACGATAGTGCTGTAAGCGTCCGAAGGCACTTTGAGCTGTCCGTTGGCAAGATAGGCCTCAAGAATCGTTCTCTCTTCGTCGTAATACGTGCGTTTCGCGACGCACGCGGTTTCGCCGTTCGGAAGCGCGCATTCGAACCCATATTGGTTTCCGATGCGGTCGAGGCGCTTCGTGAGCGATTTACTGCATACGCTGGCATCGGCGCTCGCGGCTGCGAGGCAGGAGAGCGTGAGAGAAGCGAGGAGAACACGTGAAAAAGAGCGGTTGTTCATAAGAACCTCCTAGCTTTAAAGACTGACTTTTTAACTCAAGTTTAATCAAATTGCAAGCGATACACGCGCCGCAGAAATGATTCCGTGTAATTTGATAATTACTAATAATAACGATACATTGAATTATATTTTGTAGTTGAATCCCCCGGTTTCATGTGCGTCTGAATCAGTCAAATTTGCCCGTCATCAGTATAGAATTGCGTATCAATCCGATCAGAGATCTGCTATCTTGCGGCTGTCTAGTAACTGCTGACTTTAGAGTTCTCGAGCACGGTGCTCATGTCCTCTTTAAGCGGCGACCTGCCTTAAGGAGGCTTTAATGGGTAAAAAACTATACGTTGGTAATCTTCCGTTCTCTGCAAACGATGAATCGTTGCAGCAGATCTTCTCGCAAGCCGGTACTGTCGAATCCGCGAAAGTGATCACGGATCGCGACACGGGCCGCAGCAAGGGTTTCGGCTTCGTCGAAATGTCGAGCGACGCCGAGGCGACCGACGCGATCGCGAAGTTCAATGGCGCTGATTACGAAGGCCGTCCGTTGACGGTCAACGAAGCGAAGCCGATGGTTCCGCGCGAAAATCGCGGCGGCTTCGGCGGTGGCGGCGGCGGACGCGGCGGCTTCGGCGGCGGCGGACGCGGCGGCCGTTACTAACCCGGTCGATTAGGTTTTGCCGGGCGCACTTCGCATTTCGTGCGCGGCGCGCCCGGCTCAATCCAATATTACGATGTTGTCCTTCAAGGAACTCTCGCTCCCTCTTCCGCTTGAGCGTGCGCTCGCGGAGATGGGTTTTCAAAAACCAACTCCAATCCAGGCGCAGGCCATTCCGGTCGCATTGACGAACCGGGATTTGATCGGCTGCGCCCAGACGGGCACCGGCAAGACGGCGGCGTTCGGCGTGCCGATGATTGTCAACTTGCTCAAGACTCCGCGCAAGAACGCGTTGATTCTCGTCCCTACCCGAGAACTCGCGATCCAGATCGACGAGGTGCTGGCGTCGCTCACGAAAAATCTTCCGGAACTCAAAGTCGCGCTTCTCATCGGCGGGATGGCGATGGGTCCGCAGATCAAGGCGCTCTGGAAAAAGCCGCGGATCATCGTGGCCACGCCGGGCCGGCTTGTCGATCACCTCCATCGCGGAAACGTGTCGCTCTCGACCGCGGAAATTCTCGTGCTCGACGAGGCAGATCGCATGCTCGACATGGGATTCGCTCCGCAGCTGAACGAGATTCTGCGTTTCGTTCCCAAGAGCCGGCAGACGCTTCTTTTCTCGGCGACGATACCTCCCGACATTCAAAAACTCGCGGCCAGATATCTCAAGGATCCCGTGCGCGTGACGATCGGAGTGGTTTCGCAGCCCGTTCGCAAGATCACGCAGTCGGTGATTCAGACGACGGCCGCGGCGAAGAACGACGCCTTGATGGATGAGCTGAACGCTCGCGAGGGTTCGGTGCTGATTTTCGCGCGAACCAAGCGAAGAACCGATCGCGTGGCGCGGTTGCTCGCGCAGTGCGGATACAAAGCGAGCCGCATCCACGGCGATCGCACGCAAAGACAGCGCACCGACGCCATCGACGGGTTTCGTGACGGAAAATTCAGAATTTTGGTCGCAACCGACATCGCGGCGCGCGGCCTCGATATTTCGCGCATCGCGCACGTCATCAATTACGATCTGCCGGCGGTTCCCGAAGACTATATCCACCGGATCGGCCGTACGGGCCGTGCGGGTGCCGAGGGCGAGGCCTTGAGCCTGCTGACTCCAGAGGACCGCGCCCAGTGGCGGGATATCTCGCGGTTTCTCGAGCGGCGTCGCGCGCCAGCGGCCGCGAATCTCCACTGAAATACGCGTTACTGTAAATAGTAATTCGAGAAATTGACGGTCGTGCCTTTTGTGCCGACCGAGGCGTCAAGGCACGTCGGCGAAGCGAAGCTGTTGCCGGTGATCTTCGATCCGGCGGGCACGGCGAACGTCGTGGGCGACCCGCTGTGCATATCGCAGGACTGCAGAATGAGGTCGGCGCCGTTCATCGTTACGTTTGCCAGGCCATCGATGTCAAGGCGATCGAGGCGATAGGTGAAGCGGTAAGAGTAGTTGTCGCTGATCGCGGGAAATCCTCCGGCGGAAAAAACCCGGTTGTCGTCGTTCCCGGTGAGTGAAATCGCGATATGTGAGCCATCGAGCGGATTCGCGGATGACGCCACCGGAAAGACGTGCAGCAGATAGCCGGTAAAGAGGTTAAGCATGTCCGCATAGGGCGACCCGCTTGCGGTCACTTGACCGATGGTGGATCCGGAATTCGCGAAAATCCTCGAAGAGTTGTCGGTCGCGGAAAGGAGTTCCGTCGGCCCGTCATTGGAGATCGTTGTTCCCTTTCCGTTGTCGATAATGAGGTCGCCGTATGTAACGCCTCCATGTTTAAGGAAGACCGTGCCGGCGCCGCCAGCGGCGTAGGCCGAGTTCACGCCGATGCCGCCGTAGGCGCGCACAGACTGCTTGAGCGCGGTGAACGCCGCGCTCGACTGAGTGTACGCGAAGCTACCCGTAAGACTGGTGTCGACACCGGTTGAGATGATCGCGATGCGGCCGCCGCCGCCTCCACTGACGGATCCGTTGACGGCATTGCTGCCGTTCGCCGTGACGGCATCAGTGCCTGCGTCGCCCGCGAAGCCGGAACACTTCAAATAGATCGATCCGCCCGCGCCTCCGCTTGCGTTGGATGCGTTGGCGCGGATCGCGCCTCCGGAGTTGATCGTGCAGTATTCGGCAGCCGTGATGCGCGCGACGCCTCCGCCCGCGAGCGCGATCCCCATCCCGAAGGCTCCGCTGCCTGGAAACAGCGGGTCTTTGAAGTCTCCGTAAGCGGCGCCGACGTCTGAAGACGATCCGCCGCTCCAGTATCCACCCTTTCCTCCGTGCGAAGCGCCAGCTCCGATGAACGACGCCAACGCCTGCGACGGAATCGCATCGCCGTAGCTGTCGCCGCCATGGCCGTCCGGGCCAGACAGAAATCCCAAGCTGCTCGCGTCGATGATTCCGCCCGACATCAGCGTGAGCGAGCTCGCGGTAATATTGAGCCGGCGAATTTCAGAGTTCGTGGTCGCTGAATGTTTGATCGTCGCATTACGCGCAAAAATATGCCCGAACCCTTCGCCCTCGGCAGTCGCGTCGAATGTGGATATTCCGCCTGTAAAAGAGAGATTCTGCCCCGCCGAACTTCCGGTGACGGTCGTGTTTGTCGAGATTACGGTGAAGTTCGCCGTATTGAAGCTCACGGCCGCGGTTTGCGTGACGGTGATGTTCGGATTCTCGCGCACGATCGAAGAAAACGTGTAGGTTCCGGCCGTCGAACTCACCGCCGAAACGGAATACACGCCGGGCGCGACTTCAGCGCCTTTCATGCACGTAGCGCTCGGGGTCTGACAGGCCGTTCCGCCCGAGAGCGTGACGTTCGCCGACGAGACCGAGATTTCCACGGCCTTGCCGGTTCCCTGAACGGCGCCGGCAGCCGTTCTTGGCACTACAAAAACGCGAATGGCGGCGATGCCGTCGTGCGGAACCATCGAAGCCGAAACCTTCAGTGTCGACTGCGCGGCGTTCGTGGGTTCGGCATACGTGAAGCTTGGGAAATTTACGGATTGAGTGTCGGCGTTCGTGACCACGACCGCGGCCGCCCCGAGTGTTCCCGCGGGCGTCGTGCAGTTGATCGTAAAACTGTTCGGAACGCTGAGCGAGCCGCACGAGGCACCGCCGACGGTGACCGTTGCCCCGGCGAGAAATCCGGTGCCGCTGATCGAAAGAGCGGTGCCGCCATTCTTTGATCCGGACGCGGGAGCAAGACTCGAAACCGTCGGGAATGGATTGTAAGTGTACGTTCCGCCGGCCGCGGATTGCGTATCGAGGTTCGTGACGGTGGCGCTGTACGATCCGGCGATTTTCGCGGGCAACGTGCACGTGATGCTCGTGGCACTCGCGACGTTCGGCGACGTGCACGGCGTTCCGCTGATTGCGACCGTCGCTCCTGACATGAAGTTCGTCCCGGTCACCGTGAGCGTCGTGCCGCCGGCGAGTTTTCCGCTCGCCGGACTGACGCTTGCGACGGTCGGCTGCGGATTGTACGTATAGCCGTTCGTGAGCGTCGAAGAAGATGTGTCTGGATTCGTCACGATCACGTCGTAGCTTCCGGCGGATTTCGCCGGTGACACGCAGGTCATCGTCGTCGAATTCACGACGTTCGGAGACGTGCAGTTTGTGCCCCCGATCGTCGCGGCGGCGCCGCTTACGAATCCAGAGCCTGAAATGGTCAATGTATCGCCGCCGGCGAGTTTACCGTTTGTCGGGCTCACGCCGGCGAGAGGAAACGCGTTGTACTTGTATCCGCTTGTGAGCGTCACCGATTGCGTATCGGTGTTCGTGACGACGACGTCGTAGATCCCGGCGGAATTCGCGGGAATCGTGCAGGTGATAATCGTCGCCGACGTGATCGGCGGCGCGCAGGCCAGACCGCCGATCGTGACGCTCAAGCCGCCTAGAAACCCCGTGCCGTTGATCGTGAGCGTTCCGCCGCCTGCCATTGGTCCGTTTTTGGGAGTGATCGACGAGATCGTGGGAATGGGGTTGTACACATAGGTTGTACTTGCCGTTTGCGTGTCGGGATTCCTGACGAGCACCGTGTACGATCCGGCGGATTTCGCGGGAACGGTACACGTGATCTGAGTGCTTCCCGTCAAGTTAAGCGAAGTGCATGAAGTGCCGCCGATCGTTACCGTGACGCCGCTCATGAAACCCGTGCCGCTGATCGTGAGCGTATCGCCTCCAGCAAGTTTTCCGTTCGTCGGCGAACGAGAGCTGATCGTGGGCAGCGGATTGTAGGTATAGGCGCCGGTCAGCGTGTTAGAGGCCTGCGTATCGGGATTCGTGACGATGATACTGTACGTTCCAGCGGCTTTCGCGGGAGCGGCGCAGGTCATCGTAGTGGAATTTGTCACGCTTGGAGACGTGCACGCCGTGCCGCCGACGGTGACGGTCGCTCCGGAAATGAAACCCGTACCCGTGAGAGTCAGAGATGTGCCCGCTGCAAGTTTTCCGTTCGTGGGATTGACGCTCGCAAGCGTTGGAAACGGATTATAGGTGTAGCCGCCGGTGAACGTGACCGACTGCGTGTCCGCGTTCGTAAGAACAATATCGTAACTTCCGGCGACGTTGGCGGGAACCGCGCACGTGAAACTCGTGGCGCTCACGACAGCCGGCGAAGCGCAGGTCAACCCACCGATCGTTGCCGTCGCACCCGCAAGATAGCCCGTGCCCGTCAGGGTTATGGTGTTTCCGCCGGCGAGCTTTCCGTTCGTCGGCGCGCGCGAGGTAATCGCAGGGAACGGGTTGTACGCGTAGCCGTTTAGCCTTGTTGCGACCGTCGAGTCTCCGTTCGTGATGACGACGCTGTATGTGCCGGCGATCTTTGCCGGCGCATCGCACATGATCGTCGTCGAGTTAACCACATTCGGAGAAGTGCACGCCGTGCCGCCGATCGCGACGGTCGCGGGTGCTACGAAATCGGTTCCGGTCAGGGTCAGCGTATCGCCTCCCGCAAGTTTGCCGTTGTTCGGACTCACGGCGGAAATCGGAAAAGGGTTGTAGGTGTAGCCGTTTACGAGTGTTGCCGACTGAGTATCGAGGTTGGTGAATACGATATTGTAGTTTCCGTCGACGTTCGCGGGAACCGTGCAGGTTGCGCTTGTCGCGCTTACGATGTTTGGCGAAGTGCAATCATTAGCGCCGATCTTGATGGTCCCGCCGGCGAGAAACCCGGTGCCCGTTAGTGTTAGCGTGTCTCCGCCAGCGTACTTTCCGTTCGTGGGATTCTGTGAAGTGATGGTCGGAATCGGGTTATAAGTGTACCCACTCGGAAGTGAAATCGATTGCGTGTCGAGATTGGTGACGAGAATGGCGTAGCTGCCCGCTGTTTTGGCGGGAACCGTGCAAGTGATGGTCGTGCTGCCGGTTAGCGCCGGTGACGCGCAAGCCGTCCCTCCGATGGTGACCGTTACGCCGTTCATGAAACCCGTTCCGTTAATGGTGAGCGTGCCGCCTCCGGCGAGTTTTCCGTTCGTAGGAGCGCGCGAAGTGATCGTGGGCAGCGGGTTGTACGTATACGAGGCCGGAAGCGCCGCGGATTGCGTATCAGCGTTGGTTACCGCGACGGAATAGGTCCCGGCGGTTTTCGCGGGTGCGGCGCACGTGATCGTCGTGGAATTCGGAACGCTGACCGACGTGCATGCCGAGCCGCCCACCGTTACCGCGGCGCCTGCAAGGAAACCGGTTCCCGTGATCGTGAGTGTATTCGTTCCAGAGAGCCTGCCGTTCGTGGGGCTTATGCTCGACACGCTTGGAAATGGGTTGTAGGTGAATCCGTTGCCCAGCGTGACGAACTGCGCGTCGGGATTCGTGATCGTGAGGTCATAGCTTCCCGCCGACATTGAAGGCGTTACGCAGGTGATGGACGTGGAACTCACGACGTTTACCGAGGCGCAAGGCACGCCGCCGACGGTGACGGCCGCCCCCGAGATGAAACCCGAACCCGTAATCGTAAGATTCGTCCCGCCCGCGAGTTTTCCGCTCGTCGGGTTAAGCGTTGGAAGGGCCGGAAACGGATTGTAGTTGTACCCGTTAACCAACGACACGGATTGAGTGTCTGGGTTTGTAATAACGATTGTTTGAGATCCTGAGGCATGCGCGGCCAGCGTACACGTGATTTGGGTTGGCGTGACGGCTGGAGAGGCGCAGGTGGTGCCGCCCACGGTGACGGTCGCTCCTGCCATGAACCCGGTGCCGTCGATCGTTAGCGTTCCTCCTCCGGCAAGCGGGCCGTTTATCGGGGAGCGCGCCGTAATGGTTGGAACCGGGTTGTAGGTGTAACCACTGCTCAGAGTTGCCGCTTGTGTGTCGAGATTTGTCACGACGACGTCGTAGGTTCCCGCCGGTTGAGCGGGAGCTTTGCAGGTAATCGTAGTGCCGCTCACAACAACTAACGTGGTGCAGGCCGCGCCTCCGACTGTTACGGTCGCGCCGCTCATGAAACCGGTTCCCGTTAGGGTCAAGGTGTTCGTGCCGGTGATCCTTCCGTTCGCCGGGGCAACACTCGCGAGAGCCGGCATCGGATTATACGTGTAAGCATTGGCGAACGTGGATGGTTGCGTGTCGGGATTCGTGACGACGATGTCATACGTGCCGGCCACGTTGGCTGGAAGCGTACAGGTGATTTTCGTACTGCCCGTTAGCACCGGTGAAGCGCATGCGAGTCCGCCGACCGTTACCGCCAGGCCGTTCGTGAAATACGAACCCGTGATCGTGAGCGTGTTGCCGCCGGCGAGTTTGCCGTTGGTCGGCGTGCGCCCGGCAATGACCGGAGGAGGATTGTAGGTATAGGCATTTGTCAGCGTCGACGACTGCGTATCGGGATTCGTGACCGTGATGTCGTAAGTTCCCGGCGTTTTAGCAGGCAGCACGCAGGTCAGCGTCGTGACGCCGATGACGTTCACCGACCCGCAGTTCGTCGTTCCGATCTTGACCGTTGCGCCAGGAAGAAATCCGGTTCCCGTGACGGTAAGAATGTTTCCGCCGGCGGCAATGCCATTGGTCGGGCTGCGAGAGAGAGCTACTGGAACGACGAAATAAGTTACCGATCCGGGAAGGGCCGCGGCTTGTCCATCCGGGTTTACGGCCCTCAAGTCATAAACACCTGACGGCAGGGGGGGGAAATTGCACGTCACGGTTGTGGCATCGCGATACAGGAGGCCGTAGCAAGCCGTGCCCCCGATCGTAATCGTAAGTCCCGAAGAGAGGTTTTCGCCTTTGACCTCGAACGTGTCCGAACCCGTTAACGTGCCGAGGCTGGGCGTGATGCTGTAGAGGTGCGGGGCGGGGCCGGCGGCTCCGGTGCTGGAAACGGACACAGGAACGTCATTGGGTTTCAAGCAGCCCGCGACAGAAAGCGCGAGAAGACACACGACGACACAGAGCCGTGACTCGATTCTTCGTGCGAAACTTACGATCAATTCGGCGACAGGATCCGGCATGCTTCCTCGCAAACGTTCCACTAAGACCACGGAAGTATTCTTTTAATTTTATTATTTCTGACCATTTTAATCAACTTATATTAAATAAAAATATGCAAGCAAATACAATTAGTTGGAGTCTAGAGTCGGATTTGAAATGTAAAAACAGGGCTATTTTGTCGAAGTAAAACACTCTGGTTTAAATTGGTGGGGAGCGTGTAGTTCACCTGATCGACCTCGAACATCCATCCAAAGCCGATGCTCGTGTTGAAGTACGAGGCGATGTCGAGCAACACGCGGCCGCCGTAGCTTCGGCTCTCGCCGAAATCCAAGCTCGCGGTTCCCACCCCGTAGATCGAGATCGGCATGATGTGGAACGCGTAGAACTCGAGGCACGAGTAATCGGTGACGGGAATGCAAAGTCTCAAGCCCGTCTTCGCGCCAAGAAGTTTTGGGTCGGCGGATTCGGTGATCTGCTGTGAAGTCGCGCTTCCGCGCAGCTCCGAAAACGACTGCACCGACGGAGCGACCTGCACGACGAACTCTCCTTTTCGCACGCTCTTCGCGTAGAAAATGAGCCACTTCAGATTGCGGGGCGCTCCGAGCGGCCACCACGTCGGGCCAAATGAAACCATCGTGTAGTTCACGGTTTTCAGGTCATTGCGTCCGGAATCCAGAAACTGGTATTCGCCGAGAAAGCGGATGTTTTTCCACCGCGATCCGCCGCTTGCGCCGTCTGGAATCGGTTCGAGCTCGAAGTGGTATCCGGGCGAGTGCGTGACGTAGCTGGTCTGCCCGCGCGTGACGTCGCTGCGCGCGGAATAATTGGTGAGGCTGTAGTACCCGAAACCTCGAAGTTTCAGATAAGCCTTCTCGCTGCGGAACGGATCCGGGCCGGCCCACGCGCGCGTTGGCACGGCCAGTGCGGCCGCAAGCCAAATACCTAAAATGAATAAGACACACGCTCTCATCCAATTCTTGGATCGGCGAAACTAGAGCAGCGCAATACGGCAGAAATTGCCGGGATGAGGTTGTTTTTGCGCTACACTCGGAGGGAATGTTCATTCGCGTCAGCCGGCGGTTTTTTACGACAATACTTGCGTTGGGCGTAGTCGCATTTTCGGCGCGCGCGGAATTTCGTTTTCGCGTGTCCGAGGATCGGGGCACGCTCGACTGGAGTTACGGCGAAGTGAATCAGGACGTTGTGCTGCAGCTCATGGACGGGCTTACGCGCGCGGGCCAAAAAGGCGAGGCGATGCCCGCCGTGGCCGCGCGCTGGCGATTTTCGGGCGGCAAGAATCCGGAGTGGGTTTTCGAGCTGCGCAAAGACGCGCGCTGGTCGGATGGAGAGTCCGTCTGCGCTCAGCATTTCATCGACGCCTGGGCGCGCGTGCTTTCGCCGCGGTTCGCCTCCCCATACGCGCATTATCTTTTCGACGTGAAAAACGCGGAAGGCTTTCATGCCGGCCGGATTAAAGATTTCACGAACGTTGGGCTTCGCGCGGAAGGATGCTTAAGGCTTCGCGTCGCGCTAGAGCGGCCGGCCGTATTTTTTCCGGCACTCGCATCGAGCTGGGTTTTGTTTCCCGTGCGGACGGATCTCATCGCCAAACACGGCATGGCGTGGACGCGCGCAGAGAATTTGGCGGTTACGGGGCCTTACGTTTTGGAGCGTTGGGATCGCGACACGCGGTTCGTGCTCAGGCGTAACCCGCGTTATTGGGGGGCGCCGGCCAAAGAAGAGCGGCTGGAGGGAGTGGTCGTCAGCGACGACGCGACGGCTCTCATGCTCTTTAAGAAAGGAAAGCTTGATTGGATTCGTGACCTGCCCTTCCTCGAGAAGAAGAATCTTTCGAAGCTTCCTGAATATCGGCTCTCCCCTGCTTTCGTGGAGTATCACCTGGGGTTCCGCTTTAGCGGCGGATCCGCGGGTGACGCGAACTTCACGCGCGAAGAGCGCTGCGCGCTTTCGCTCGCCCTCGACACGCGCGAGATTCCGAAGTTTCTGGGCGGAGGCGAGATTCCCGCCGGAAGTCTCGTGCCCGAACAGCTCGGCGGACGAAAAACACCGCGCTTTGATCCCGCGCGGGCGAAGGCTTTATGGCGCAGCGCTTCGCGATTAGTAGGCAGCCACCGTTTGGAGTTTTATGCGAAGGACGTTCATATTCCTCTGATGGAGTGGATCCAGCAGCAGTGGAAAAAAAATCTCGGAGTCGAGGTGAAACTCGCGCGTACCGAGGGGAAGACGTATTGGGCGCGACTGCAGTCCTCCCCGCCCCCGCTTTTTCTGAGCGGAGTGACGGCGGCCTGCGCGCATCCGTTTAATTTTCTTTCGGAGCTGATGAGCTCAACGAGCGCGAACTGGGGGCGGTTCTCTTCGAAAAAATACGACGAACTTGCGCTGAAGACCGCTGCGATTCGCGAGGATGCCGCGCGCGCAAATGCGGTCGCCGCCGCGGAAAAACTTCTCGTTGACGAGGAGTGCGCGGTCATTCCCCTGTATTTTCGTCAGACCGCGAGTCTTGTCTCGGGTCGCTGGCAGGGCTTTTTCATGAATCCGCTCGCGCGCGTGAATTTGAAGGATGTTTACCGGTAAAAGCGCGGGCCGCGGCAGCCTGTCGCGGGATTCTATTTTTTTCCGCCGAACTCAATCGCCTCGGCTCCGCCCGGGGTTACGTCCCCCGCTCCCGCGGCGGAACTGCCCCGTGAGGGCGCGCTCCCTGAGCCTTTGAACGAAACCGCCTCGGCTCCGCCGGCAGCTCCGATTTCCCCCGTATTAAGCAGACGTTTCTGCGTGGTGG
>JACPKS010000020.1 GCA_016186905.1 Deltaproteobacteria bacterium | reverse complement strand
CTCATCGGCCCGCTTCGTTTGCAATCGCCTTCACGCGGTCATACCGCTTGGCTCCGTGACAGGCGGCCGCGCAGCGGCCTCCGGTTTTCGTGGCTTCGAAACGGATCGGCAGCAGGAGCCCCTGGTAGGGCATCCATTGGCGGATCAGCTTCGGATTGGCGCTGGCATGCGGTTCGTGGCAGGCCCGGCAGGATCGGCCTTTCCCCTTGTCTTGCAGATGGAAGAAGTGAAGATTTTTTTCGCCGTTTCTGAACTGGGTTTCGTCTAGTGTATGGCACTGAAAGCAAAGAGCGAAAAGCTTCTCGTCGAACTCGACGTGGATCTTATCGGTGAACGGCTCCTTAAGGAGCGCCCTGTTCGGCGACGAATGCGGCTGGTGGCACCCCGTGCAGTCCGAGACCGGAGGGTGCTTGTGGGGGCTTGTTTTCAGCGTGTTTTCGATGCCGTCGTGGCAAGGCAGGCAGACCGCGCTGATTTTCCGCGACTGGATTCGAACGAGCGCCGGATGCCCAATGGCTGGCTTCGCTTTCTTGGTCGTGTCGCGGCTGTGGCACGAGTCACAATCCCCGCTCTTCACGGGTTCGTGCACGACCGCCGCGGTTGTCAAATCGGCGTGACACTTGGATGTCGTGCACGTGGGAGCGGCAGCGCCTTGAGCGTGGGCCGCAGCGCCAAAAAGAAGGGCCCACGCGAACAACGCGAGAACACGATTCATGAACATAGTCGTCTTTTAGTTTTCACAATCCATCTGAATTGTCACGAGCGCCATATATTCGGTTGGTGAGACATCCAGTGAGACATTCGGCGTGGAGCGGGTGTCGTTGGGGCGCCTGAGGGTGGAGAATTATTTGGTTTTAAAAAGACCATTTTTACATATAAAATGGTTGGATGATTTCCAGATTTCTTGCGCCCGTTTTGCGGGATTCCAGCAAGAGCATCCTTCTGTTGGGCCCAAGGCAGGTCGGAAAATCAACGCTCATTGAGTCGCTGAAGCCGGATCTGGAAATCAATCTCGCCTTGCCATCGCGCTAGCGCCGCGCCCTGGTGCATGCCGGCGCGGCGTCGAAACGGGACTGCTGCGCGGGCGGCAGGGCATCGCGGAAAGCGGCGACGGAATCGCCGTAGCCGCGGATCTTCTCCGAACAGAGAAAGATGCCGTTCCGGTCGCAGTTGGCCGCGATCCGCTCCCAGACGGGTTTGGGCAGGAACATGGCCGCGCAGGTCGCGTCGAGATCGGTCTTCGCCACGGCCTTGCCGACCGACTTGGCGAAGCCGCGGTCCTGCTTGAGCCGGAACGCGATGCTCTCGAGTTCCGAGAAGTACGCGCGGAACGCCTCCTGCGGCTCGGCCTGATACGGCACGGCGTCGACGAGTTTTTCCGCCTCGGCGCGCAGCGGGTCCACCGCTTCGAGAGCCGCGCGCGCGCGGCGCTGCGCGAAGCCTGGAGCCGCGGGCGCTCCGGCATAGTCGCCGTGAAAAATCAGGCGCCGGAGCTTGTCCTCGTTCACGAGAAAGCGGAATTGCGCGGCCAGGAGCGCGACCTCGGCCTGGATGTGGTTTCGCGAGGCCTCGACCAGCGTCAGCGACTCCACGTCCTGGCCCAGGTTGATGCGTTCGTAAAGCCACGCAAGAGTCGCGGCTGCGATCTCGACGTGGCGCTTAAGATCGGGATAGTTCGCGAGGTCGAGGTTGTAGTTGTTGATCAGGAGCTTGAGCTGCCTTCCCACCGTCTCGGCCACGGCCTTTTTCTGGATCCCTAGGATCTCCTTTTGCGCCTTCACGATCCGCATCGAGGGACCCGTGCCGAAACCCAGGCCCATCTGGAGCGGCAACCCGTCGAAGACGCCGCCCTGCGCCCCGCGCATCGCGCTCGATGCGCCGAGAAACGAGAACGCCACTTCCTTTTTCACGTAATCCGCCGCCTCGATGAGGCGGGAGTGCTGCCGGATCTCAGGTGAGGAATCGAGCGCGCGAAACTCGAAGTCCCCGTATTTGAGAGGCACAAGCCGGCTGAAGTCGGGGGACTCAACCGGCGCCAGGGCGACATCCGTCTTGGTGGGGTATCCCATCATATAGGAGAGAAGAGTGTTTTCCTCGATGATCACGGTTTCGAGCGCGCGCTTGTCTTCGCGAAGCGCGAGAAGGCGTGATTCCACCTCGCGCGCCGTGTTCGGCGGGATCCCGCCGAGCGTTTCGCGGCTCGCGATGATCGTATGGAGCGTCTCGAACTCGCGGATGTTCTTTTCGACGTGTTCGAGGATCGAGCGGTCCAGAAGCGAGTGGAAGTAGAGCGACTTCGCGGTCATGACTTCGTTGGCCCAGAGCGCGCGATACGCCTCTTTCTCGGCGAGAAGGAAGATCCTCGCCTCCTCGATGCGCAGCCAGTTGGCGGGCACGAGGAAAGGCGCGATGTCCTCGACCATGCTTAGGGCCGCGTTCGAAACGGCGCCGTAATTGTACGTCGCCGCTCCCATGACCGCCTCGAAACCGAGGCTTGTGATCTTCCAGAGGTTCAGACGCGGCAGCAGATTGCCGCGCGCGACCGCGATCGTCTCTTTGGCCTGGTAGACCCGCTGCGCGTTCTGGAGAACCTCGTAGTTTTCGGCGGAAACCTTTTTGACGACGTCTTCGATACGGATCGTCACCGCTTCCGGCGTGGCCGTATTCGGCGTGGCGACAGCTATTGCGGCTTGCGCGCTTCCGGCGCGCGGAAGCGCAGACAGCAGAAAAATTCCGGCTAGCGTCGCGCCTCGGGCGGAAAACGTTTTGAGCGCACCCATGGCAACCACCTCACTCCTCGACCCGCGCCGTACTGAAGCTGTAGACGGCGGCGTTCGTCGTGGGTTGCATCCTGGCCTTCAGGTACGGCACCCTGTCGAGCTTTCCTTCGATGATGCGCGAGGCGACCCGGGTGGCCGCGGCTTTACGTTCGGTGCCGTCGGCGACCTCATCGGCGTCCTCGGCGACATTCAGGAGATAAAGGCTCGGGCAACCCTCCGACGAGAGGCTCAGTTTTCCCCTGTCGATATCCGGCCGGACGTTTTCGAAAAGGCATCCCACGGATCCGATGCTGTTCTGGGGGTTCCACTGCACGACCTGGACGTTAAGGTAGAGGTTGTTCAGGTCGGAGGCCACTTCCTCGGGCAGCCGCACGCGGTCGCCAGGAATGTAAGGCGGAATGCTGGGAACCATCGTGATGCGGACGTTGAAGTCAGAGCCGTTGATCTTGAACGTGCCTTCGTAGATGCCGGCAAGCGACTGGTAGAAGCGCTGGCGGCGCTGCAGGTCGGTCTCCATCTCGGATGACCACTTCTTGCGGTTGCCGTTCTCGGCATCCACCGCGTTCCTGGTTTCAACCTGGGATTGGATGTCGGTGTACTCCCGTATTTTGTCTTCGCTGCTGCCCTTTTTCTGAACAATGCATCCCGCAAGAAAGGCTGCCGCGCCCAGAAGGGGAAGCAGGCTGAAAAACCGAAGGGTCGCCGTTCTCATAATTATTCACCTCGCAAGTATGATTCGAGCTGCTTATACCGCATCGCACAATTTCTGACAAGACAGGTCTGTTGTGTACGTCCTCGTTTTGACAAGACTTTCAGTTTCACGTACTTCGCGCTCCATATCACGGATACCACTCGTCAACCCAGCCCTTGCGGATCGACTGATAATCATACCCCGCCGCCTCGATCGCCGCCTGCCAGGAGCCGAAAATCCGCAGTGCAGCACTATAGAGGGCGGGCTTTTGCCTGCGGACATGGCTGGAATGCCGCTCGGAAAGCCTGTCGATGGCCTTGATGCACCGTTCGCGGTTCCAGTATCCGGGGAGCCTGCGCCCGACCACCTTTTGATATTTGAAGCCAGCGGCCTCCACGGCGGCTCTCCAGCTCCCGAAATGGCGCACGGCCGCTCCGTAGAGCTTTGGATTTATTCCCTGCTGGTGCTTTGCTGAAAGGTTTTCGGCTGCGCGAAGCTCCTCGATGACGGTCTTGCGTGTCCACTTTTTTCTGCGGCTCGGATCCGGCTTGCGCACTGTTCAAGTTAGTACGCGCGGGCGGGGCTGTTTGTGACAGGAATAAAGAGCTGGCATTGGGACATTTTTGTTCCAATACAGGAAACTATGTCCCAATTTGGACCTGATACGTGATGCTTCTTTGATTCGTTGATTCGATCCTAGCCATGAAATCACGGCATTGATAAAATACCACCAGCACTCGCGAGTTTATTGACAGGATAAACACATCATTTTGGCGCATTTAAATCAGAGGAGTCTATGGGGCATAACAAGCACATCCTGAGGCTGCTGGGCGTCCTCGGGGCGGTCGTAGTCCTGTTCGTTGTCGTTCGGACCATGGTGGTGCCGAAGGATTTCGGCAAGACCGGGCATTTCCGCTTCGGCGCGATCGAAGAGGAGAAAGCCAAAACGGCGCGGTTTCAGGGCGCGGACGCGTGCAAGGATTGCCACGCGGAAGCGTTCAAGACCTGGACCGAGGGCAAGCACAAGCACCATATCCAGTGCGAGAACTGCCATGGCCCGCGGCTCTGGCATGTCAGGCAAATGAACGGCGAGCCGGACGCGACGCCGCCCAAGGCCTACTGGAACGCGACGGGCATCGTGGAGTGCAAGCGCTGCCACGTGAAGACCTTTGAGCGAGCGCCACAGGTGAAGTCCATTGAGAGCGTTCAGGCGCACGTCACGGAGATGGGCGGCACCTTTAGTCCCACCACAAAGTGCACCGACTGCCATAACCAGCACAGTCTGGAGGTTAAGTAAGATGAGTGGTTGCGATAATGATGATAAGGATACTTCCCGCCGGGAGTTCATCAAGACGGTGCTGGATGCCGGCGCCAAGACGTTCACGTTCGGCAGCTTGATCTGCATTACGGCGAAGCTGAGACTGCCCGAAGCGGGCGCCAGCGACGGAGTGGTCCAGAAGGAACTCCAGATGCCGGCAATCTACGGATTTCTGGTGGACACCATGAAGTGCATCGGCTGCGGCTCTTGCGTTCGCGCGGACAAGGCAGAAAACGACGTCCCCGAGCAGTACTTCCGCACCTGGGTGGAGCAATACACTTTTTACGAGAACGGCGAAGTGGTGGTCAATTCGCCTAAAGGGGCTTCCGAGGGCTTTGCCGAAAAAGGGCGCGCGTTCCAGCCCAAGGGAGACGAGAAGCCGGTGAAGGGGTTTTTCGTGCCGAAGCTCTGCAACCACTGCATCAACACACCCTGCATCCAGGTGTGCCCGGTAGGGGCTTCTTACAAGACGCCCGAAGGAGTCGTCCTCGTAGACAAGAAGACCTGCGTGGGCTGCGGGTACTGTGTGCAGGCCTGCCCGTTCGGGTCACGCTACATCCACCCGGTGACCAACGTCGCGGACAAGTGCACCTGGTGTTACCACCGCATCAGCAAGGGCCTGAAGCCTGCGTGCGTGCTGGCCTGCCCGGTGGGGGCGCGCACGTTCGGCAACGTGAACGATGCGAACAGCGAGATCAGCAAGGCGCTCCGGGAGAACCGGGTGCAGGTGCTTAAATCGTATATGGGAACCAACCCGAGAACGCGTTACATCGGGCTCGATTCAGAGGTGATCTGATATGCATCATTTCTTCGCAGAAGGTTACGTGCTTCCGAACCAGATCCAGATCTGGTGGACGTGCATGATCGTTCTTTACCCCTACATCACGGGGATCGTGGCCGGCGCGTTCATCATTTCGTCGCTCTACCACGTGTTTCACAAGGAAGACTTAAAGCCCGTGGCGCGCTTCGCGATGCTCATGGCACTGGCCTTTCTGCTGTTCGCGCCTACCCCGCTGCTCGCCCACCTCGGGCACCCGGAGCGGGCGTTCAACATCATGTTCATGCCGAACGTCACCTCGGCCATGGCGGGCTTCGGCTTTATCTACCTCATGTACATGCTGATCCTCGTGATCGAGATCTGGCTCCTGTACCGGGAAGACATCGTCTTTTTGTCGAAGAACGCCAGTACAAGGGTCATGCGCAAGGTGTACTGGCTGCTCTCGCTCGGCGTGGACGACGTGTCAGCGGAAGCCAAGCGCCTGGACCACAAGATCATGATGTTCCTGGCCGCGATCGGAATACCCGCGGCCTGCACCCTGCACGGGTACGTGGGTTTTCTCTTCGGCAGCATCAAGGGCAACCCCTGGTGGGCAACGCCCCTCATGCCCGTCATTTTCTTGCTGAGCGCGGTGGTGTCTGGAATCGCAATGGTGCTGATCTGCTACCTCGCGATCCAGTGGGTCAAGAAGCGGCCGGTGGACGGCGCCTGCGTGCAGTCGCTCGTGGAGTACCTCTGGTACTTCCTGATCGTCGACGTGACGCTGGAGCTGCTCGAGCTCATCAACCACGCCTACATGCAGAACCACGACTGGGAGATCTTGAAGGAGCTGCTGACTCAGAAGCTGTTTTTCAGTCTCTTCGTGGTGCAGCTCGGTTTCGGCTCCTTTGTTCCGTTCGTTGTGCTTGGGGCGCTCGTAATCTTCAGGAAGCGATTCAGCGAAAAGGCGCGAAGCAGGCTGGGATTCGCGAGCGCGATCATTCTTCTGGTTCAGGTGCTGGCGATGCGCTGGAACGTGGTGATCGGCGGACAGACGTTCTCGAAGAGCCTGCGGGGTTTTCTGGGCTTCGATATCGAGTTCTGGGGGCGCGAGGGGCTGCTCTTCACTGTGGTGCTCTTCGCGATGCCGTTCCTGGCCCTCTGGGTCATGTCCAGGGTTCTTCCCCTTTGGGGGCCGGTTTCGACCTTCCCAAAGAAATATCTCCGGGGAGGCTCGTGAAGAAGATGCTGGAATGCGGGGAGGTGGAAGCACACCACTGTTCCGCCTGCAGTCTTCAGCGCCGCGAGCGCTTCTGACTGGTGCGTTTGGCTACATTTTCGAGAGAACTTCGGCCGCGCCGACGCGGCCCACCCACTCTTTGACGACCGCGCGGTTCCTGTTCAGGAGAAACGTCCAGGGGAGGGCGATTTCGCCGCTGCTTGCGAGCTCTTGAAACGGCTTGTCCTGCTGCCACTGATCGTAATCCGGTTTGAAATGGCGGATAAACGCTTCGACCTCCCGTGGCCGGCTCCGCACCGGCACTCCCAGCACGGCCAGGCGCCTGGCGCGCGCGTTCGCGGTTTTTAAAAGCGCGTTCAGCTCGGAAACCTCCTGCCCGCAGGGCGCGCAAAACGGGCTCCAGACCTGCACCAGCACGTACTCCTCGGGAAGGCTTGCCAGGCGAGACCTCAGGCCGCCTGACACCGCGAGCGCCTTTCTCGCGGTGGCGCCATCCGAAGCATCCCGGGCTGTCGTCTGGGCGACGTCTCCCGCCGCCACGCCCGCCGCGCAAAGCAGTGCCACCGCGGCAGCTAGAGAAACTCGCTCCAGGATCCGCATTCAAAACCCGCCGTACACGACCGACATCGAAAACACGCGCGCGTCGGCCTGGCTCGCCTCGTACTGATAAAACGGAAAGGCGGTCTCGTGACTCAGGCCAAACGACCACGAGGCGTCATGGAAATAGTTCAGCGAGGCGAGCGTCGAGAACAGCCGCCCGGCCGAGCCGTCCACGGCGTTCCCGTTCCGGCGGCTCTGAAAGATCCAGAGCTGTTTCAGTCCGGCTGTTCCGCTGAAGTGGTCGCCAAGCAGCAGTGTCGCGCTCTCAAGAAGCTGCAAGCGGTCGCCGTTTTGAAACGAGTACGGTGTTGCCACGGCCGCCCCTCGCATCCTGTCCACGGTTCTTGGAAACGGGTGAAAATACGCGGCGTCCAGCGCGGGCTTGAGCGGATAGTAGATTTTGGAGGCGTTCAAGCCGGCGTGCGCCGTGTACGCGCCGTCGCCGAAGACGTTCGCGCCGTAGGGATCCGTCGAGTCGTACACCGATTTGCCGAGGGGGAATCGCAAGCCGCCGTAAAACGAAAGCTGCGGCTGGTATTTCAGGAAGCTCAAGTCTTCAAGAAGCGTATACCGGCCTTCGAGCGCGGGGTCGCCAAGGCCGGTGGCCGACAGGCTCTTGCCGGGAAGGCTTTGGTAGCTGCTGACGGTGGGAACGCTCAGGCCTGCTTGCAAATCCTCGCGTACGCGGTACGCCGCGCCGACCACCGTCGTGACCGAACGCGAGGAGACGCCTTTCGGGTTTGCGCTGTACTCGCCGTACGGATCGAAGTGCCCCTGGACTTCCCGGTAGGATGTGGCGAGCCCAAGCTGGTAGCGCTGCTCGGAAGGCAGGACGCAGATCGACTGCCCGCCGCTTCCCGCGCAGCAGGGCGAAGCCTGTGCTCCTGCCGTCGCGAAAGCCGCGCCGAGAAGCGCGAGTACTGCCGGCGAAGCGACCGGTCGCTCAAAGCGTGGTTTCGAAGACATACTCATCCTGCGAGTCCGCGTCCCGGAGGCTCACGGTGACCCGCCAGCGCCCGGCCATCGAGTAAAACAGAGTTGCTGAGAACGAGCCGTCAGCCTGGCGGGCGGCCGCGACTTCCGAGGTTCCCATTGCCGGCATGTCGGGCATTCCGTATGTCACGCGCACGACGGCATCGTTTGACGGCGGGTGCAGGTCGTTGGAATGCGCGATCCGCATGACGTAGGTGTTGTCTCCCAGCGCCGGCGCCGCCGCGGCCGCGTCTGAAGACGAGCTTGAAAGCCCCGCATAGACGTAAAAGCGGCTCTCCGTTGACAGACGCGTCGCTCCGGTTCCCGCGGCGGGGTTCGATACGGAATCGCCCGCGGTTCCACCGCCGGATTTCTTTTGCCCGTTCATCGGGCCGCACGAAGAGACGAGCAACGCCGCGCCGAGGATTGCAAGAATCCTTACGAAGGACGCCTTATTTGAGCGCATTCTCGAAACCCTCCACGATGCTCCCCTCGCCATACTTGGCTTTCGCCTTTTCGGCATCCGCTTTCGCGGGGAAGGCCGCGAAGTACGGTGGCATCGCCATGGAGTCGAGGTCCTCTTTGATCTTGTCGGTCTTGATCAGGACGAACGCCTTCTCGCCGCGCAGGAACTTCTCGGGATGGTTGAAATCGGCCACCTCGACCTTCACGTACTTTGGGTCGTGCTTGCGTGCCTTGAGCACACAGGAGATGGAACAGACATGCAGCGGCGCTTTCGCGGGAATCTCGGATTTGAGAATGATGTGATGCCGCGAGCCTTCGGGAATCTTCATGTTGCATACCTGGCATATTTGCTCACCTGCCCAGGCAAGCAAACTTAAGGCGGAAAAGGTCATTATGCTCATGGTCAGCACGCGGATTGAATGTTTCATCGGAATAGCCTCCAGGCCTTCATTACACCAGTAGAGCGTATGCGCCAAGTAGCGCATCCTCGTGTACTATTGAAAGTATGGACGATTCTTGTCTTGAGCTTGAAAGAAAAGAGGAAGATTTGTCACAAGATCGCGCAGTGTATCGTATTTTCTGACATGAGGCGTGTTATACCGACATTGTTTTTGCTCCTGGGCGCCGGCTTGGCTCTGGTTTTCACTGCCGCCGCAAGCCCCGCCGCCGCTGCTGCCTCGCCGCCGCTTCAGCTCGCCCCACTGCTTGAGGAGGCTCTCAGAAACCGCCCCGCCCTTAGGGCCGCCCGCCTGGAAGCGGTCGCCAAGGAAGCCGAGATCGGCCCGCGCGGGGCGTATGAGGACCCGATGGTGGGCTTCACCGCCATGAACTATCCGACCGATACTTTTTCGGCAGGCGAGTTCGGCATGACGGCTAACGAGATCTCGCTGTCGCAGAAAATCCCATTTCCGGGAAAGCTCACCAAGCAGCGCGCTGCCACCCGCTACGAGCACCAGTCGAAGACGCAAGATTATCACCAAAGGAAGCTGGAGCTGGTCAAGGAGGTGAAGGTTGTCTTCTACGAGCTCTTCCTCGCTTACAAGAAACGCGACATCTTAAACGAGCAGATCGCCATCCTCGATCAGCTCATCAGCGTCACGCGCAGCAAGTACACTCTGGGAAAGGTGATCCAGGCCGAGCTCCTGGGGCTCCAAGCGGAGGAAGGGAATTTCCGGGATCAGCTTTTCACGGCCGAGAAGCAGATCCGCTCGAAAACGGCCGAGCTTGCGCGCGCCGTGGGAAGGGAAAGCGCCGACGGCTTTGGCAGGCCGGAAGAGTTCCGAAAAACACCCCTGAATTTCGGGAAAATCACGGAGCGCGGCCTCAGCGACCGCGCTCTCGCGAACAGTCCCGCCCTTAAGTCGGCGCGGGCCGGCCTGGATGCCACACAGGAAAAACTTTCTTTTGCGAGATGGAGCTACCTGCCGGATTTTGAGTTTCGCATGGCATACGCGCAAAGGCAGCCGAGCCCCGGCGATCGCGGCGTGGCTCTCGTTTCGGGCGGCGTGGCGCTTTCGATTCCGCTCTGGGCGTTCAGCAAGCAGTCCGAGGAAGTTCGCGGTGCCGTGGCCGGGAAAACGCGCGCCGAGGCGCTGGTCGACGAGGAGCAGAACGCGCTGATCCAGAAAGTTCACGTGATGTATTCGGAACTCGAGGAGGCGTCGAAGAGGCTCAATCTCTTCGAGGGGGGGCTGGTGCCGCTTGCCCGCCAGGCCGTTTTTGCCAGCAAGTCGGCCTATCTCTCGGGCAAGATGGATTACGGCGCGCTCTCAAGCCTGCTGCGCACCCGATTTCAAACCGAGTTCGCCTACAACGAGGCGCTCGCGAACTACGAGTCCCGGATCGCCGAGCTTGAGGCGCTGCTGGGCGAACCGCTGGGAGAGCCACGATGAGCACAGGTTCACGAACACCACGAACAGCACGCGCCGCCCTCGCGGCGGCAGGTGCGTTGATCGCGTTGATCGCGCTGGCCGCCGTCGCGTCCTGCACGCGCAGCCGCGATGACCAGAAGCAGGCCCAGCCACCCGCCATGCCACAAGCCGAACAGGCGCCTGCCGCCAAGAAGCCGCTCTACCGCTGCACGATGCACCCCGCGGTGACCTCGGATAAGCCGGGCATCTGCCCGATCTGCCACATGGACCTTGAATTGGTGGAAGACGAGAGCATGGCTCCAACCCCCGCGCCCGCCACGGGCCCGTCCAGCACTGCCGACGCCGCCAAAGACGCCACAAACCAGCCCGCCGGTCGCGCCGCCTTCACGCTCTCAGCCGAGAAGCAGCAGAACATCGGCGTCACCACCGCGAAGATCGCCTTGCTCCCGCTCGGTTTCGAGGTGCGGGCGAGCGGACGCGTGGCGTTCGATCCCGATCTCTTCACGGCGGTCGAGGAATACCGCCAGGCCGTGATCTCGCGCGCGCAGATGGTGGACGCGCGCCTAAAGGAGCAGTCCGATGAGCTTGTCTCTTCCTCGAAGATCAAGCTGAAGCTGATGGGCCTTTCAGACGATCAGATCCGCGCGCTCGCCTCGAGTAAGACGAACTCCATGAGCCTGCTGCTTCCGAAGGCCTCGGTTTGGATCTACGCCGAGGTGTTCGAGTACGAGGTGTCGGGATTAAAGCCCGGCCAGAAGATGGAGGTCGAGGCTCCCGCGCTTCCAGGGAAGATCTACGCCGGAAAGATCACCAGCATCAACCCCGTCGTGGAAACGCCGACCCGGACGGTTCGGGTCAGAGGCATGGTGCCCGATCCGGAGGGCCTTCTGCGCCCGGATACGTTCGTGAACGTGAAGATCAGGGTGGAGATGGGAACGAAGCTCGCCGTTCCCGAGAGCGCGGTTTTGTTCTCGGGCGACCGCAAGTTCGTGTTCGTCGTGAAGGAGCAGGGCCGCTTCGAGCCTCGCGCGATCCAGACCGGAACGAAAGCGCAGAACCATTACGAGGTCCTCGCGGGACTGGCGGAAGGGGAAACGATCGTCACCTCGGCGAACTTTCTCATCGACTCCGAGTCGAGGCTCCGCGCCGTGCTTGAGAGCGCAAAATGATCCAGCGGCTCATCGGGTGGAGCGCCCACAACAAATTTCTGGTCATGATCCTCACGGCGTCCGCGCTTGCGGGGGCGTGGGTTTGCGTGAAGAACATCCCGCTCGACGCCATCCCCGATCTCTCCGATACGCAGGTCATCATCTACTCGAAGTGGGACCGCTCCCCCGACATCATCGAGGATCAGGTGACTTATCCGATCGTCACGGCGCTATTGGGGGCGCCGAAGATCAAGGCGCTCCGGGGCTTCTCGGATTTCGGCTTCTCCTACGTCTACGTGATCTTCGAGGACGGCACGAACCTGTACTGGGCGCGTTCGCGCGTCGTGGAGTACTTAAGCAAGATCCTTCCCAGGCTTCCTTCCGAGGTGCGCACGGAGATCGGGCCCGACGCGACGAGTGTCGGCTGGGTTTACCAGTACGTGCTCCTGGACGAGTCGAACCGGCTCAACCTCGCCGAGCTGCGGAGCATTCAAGACTGGCAGCTCAAGTTCCACCTACAGGCCGTGCCGGGGGTGGCCGAGGTGGCCACGGTCGGGGGCTTCGTCAAGCAGTACCAGGTCAACATCGATCCCAACCGCCTGCACTATTACGGCATCAGCGTAACACAGCTCGTGAGCGCCGTGCGCGCCGGCAACACCGACACGGGCGGCCGCGTGCTCGAATTCGCGGGCACCGAATACATGGTGCGCGGGCGCGGCTACATCCAGTCCAAGGAGGATATCGAGAACATCGTCGTGAGCACCGACCCTAAGACCGGCGTGCCGATCCTGGTGCGGCACCTCGGGCGCGTCGAGCTCGGCCCCGACATCCGCCGCGGCGTCAGCGACTTCAACGGCATGGGCGACGCGGTGGGCGGAATCGTGGTCATGCGGCAGGGAGAAAACGCGCTCAACGTGATCAACCGCGTGAAGGAGCGGATACGCGAGCTCAAACCCAGCCTTCCAGCGGGTGTTAAGATCGTCTCGGTCTACGACCGCTCCGACCTCATCTCGAGAGCCATCGATACCTTGAAGCACGAGCTCAAGCTCGAAGTGCTGATCGTGAGCCTCGTGATCCTGCTTTTTCTCTGGCACATCCCCTCGGCGATCGTGCCCATCCTCACGATCCCGATCTCCGTCTTCCTCGCGTTCATCCCCATGTATTTTTGGGGGCTCACGACGAACATCATGTCGCTCTCGGGCATCGCGATCTCGATCGGCGTGCTCGTCGACGGCGCGATCGTGGAGGTGGAAAACGCCTACAAGAAGCTCGAGCATTGGAACTCGTCGGGAAGGAAAGGGGACTTCCACGAGGTGCGCTTAAACGCGCTTAAAGAGGTCGGGCCATCGGTTTTCTTCTCGCTTCTCGTGATCGCCGTCTCGTTTCTGCCGGTCTTCACCCTGGTGGATCAGGAGGGGCGGCTCTTCCGCCCGCTCGCGGTCTCGAAGACGCTTGCCATGGCGCTGGCCGCACTTCTCGCGGTGACGATCGATCCCGCGCTCCGCATGATGTTCACCCGGATGGACTACTTCACGTACGCACCGCTTAATCCGGCAACCTGGCTGTGGCGGAAACTCGGCTCCTCCGTGCTTGGCCTCGTGGAGTGGGTGCGCAAGGGCGCGGTATGGACCGGAAACCAAGCGCTCGTCGGCAGGTACTACGCCGAGGAACGGCACCCGATCAGCCGCGTCTTGTTTCGGGTCTACGAACCGGCCGTGCGGTACGTCCTGAAACACAGCAAGGCTACGCTTCTCATCGCTTTTCTGCTTGTACTGTCGACGGTGCCCGTCTACCTCAAGCTCGGCTCCGAGTTCATGCCGCCGCTCAACGAAGGCGCGTTCCTTTACATGCCCACCGCCCTTCCGGGAATGTCGGTGACGGAAGCCAAGCGCATCCTCCAGGCTCAAGACAGGATCATCCGGGAATTCGGCGAGGTCGACACGGTCTACGGGAAAGCCGGCCGCGCCGACACCCCAACCGACCCCGCGCCGTTTTCGATGATGGAAACGACGGTCACGCTCAAGCAAGCCGATCAGTGGCCCGAGGTCAAGCGCTGGTACTCGTTTCTGCCGCGGTTCCTGTACCCGCTCTTTTCCTGGATCACGCCGCCGCACCGCACGTTCGAGGAGCTGAAATCCGAGATGAACGGCCGGCTGAAATTCGCCGGCATCCCGAACCTCTGGACGATGCCCATCAAGAACCGCATCGACATGCTCTCAACCGGCATTCGCACGCCCATCGGCATCAAGATCCTGGGAAAGGATCTGAAGGTCATCCAGTCCATCGGCGAGCAGGTCGAGGCCACGGTTCGCGGCATCCGCGGCGCCTCAAGCGTCTACGCCGAGCGCGCGGCCGGGGGTTATTACCTGGATTTCGTCCTCAACCGCGACGAGCTCGCCCGCTACGGCATTTCGGTAGCCGATGCGCAGATGATCGTCAGCTCCGCGGTGGGCGGCGAGAACATCACCACTACGGTCGAGGGCCGCGAGCGCTATGCCGTGAACGTCCGCTACGCGCGCGAGTTCCGCGAAGACTTAAACGCCTTGAAGCGCGTTCTCGTGCCGACCCCTTCCGGCGCCCACATCCCCATCACCCAGCTGGCCGACATCCGCACGGTCGAGGGCCCCGCCATGATCCGCAACGAGAACGGGATGCTGGCCAGCTACGTCTACATCGACATCGCCGATCGCGACGTCGGAAGCTTCGTGCACGAGGCCAAGAAGATCGTCGAGGAAAAGATCCCCGTTCCGGCCGGATACAACCTCGTCTGGAGCGGGCAGTATGAGAACATGATCCGCGTGCGCGAGCGCCTCAAGGTTGTCGTGCCGCTGACTCTCTTTCTCATCGCCATGCTTCTTTACATGAACACCAAGTCGGCCGTGAGGACCGGCATCGTGATGCTGGCCGTTCCGTTCTCGCTCATCGGCGGCGTGTGGCTTCTTTATCTCTTGGGCTACAACATCTCGATCGCCGTCTGGGTGGGGATGATCGCGCTCATGGGCCTGGATGCCGAAACCGGAGTGTTCATGCTGCTCTATCTCGATCTTGCGTACGAGGACCAGGTGCGGCAGGGAAGGATGCGGACCAAGGAAGATCTCGAGGAAGCCATCCTCCACGGGGCCGTCAAGCGGATTCGGCCCAAGCTGATGACTGTGTTGGCGGCCTTCACGGGCCTGCTGCCGATCATGTGGTCTTCCGGCACGGGGAGCGACGTCATGCGCCGCATCGCCGCGCCCATGGTGGGCGGCCTCATCACGAGCTTCATCCTTGAACTTCTGGTCTACCCGGTTATTTTTCATATCTGGAAGTGGCGCTTCGTCATGCGAGAGGGAGCCGTGGTTCCAGAACCTTCGGAACTTCCGCCTGGCGCGCATTGACGGTCCCTGCGGAAGTGGACGGCCCCATGATTTGAGCGTAAAGTGAGCCCCACGCAACGGAGGAGCCCATGCCCGATAAGAAAACCGTAGCCGACATCATGATTTCAGACATCTTCACGGTCGAGGAACAGACGCCTGTTTCAGACGCCGTGCACCTCATGGCTCAGAACAACATCGGAGCCGTGATCGTGATGAGCCCGATTCAAGATCCGGTCGGTATCTTCACTGAGCGCGACTTACTTAAACGCGTTGTCGCCCATGACCTTGATCCGGCCAAAACACCGGTATCGAAAGTGATGACTCCGAAGTTCGTCTGCATCCAGAATACTGACGATGTCGACGATCTCCCGGCCATCATGGTGGAAGGCAACTTTCGGCACATTCCCGTCGTGGACGGGCGAAAACTGGTGGGCATCCTCTCCATACGCGATGTCTTGAGATTCCTCGCGGGACTTTGATTAGGATGGAGGAATGCCCGTGACAGGCGAGCAGGGAACGGCTCAGAGCGCACCTTTTCCCGGAATGACGACGACCCTGGATGGCTCGGGTGCCGTTGTCTGGATGGAAACGCAGATCAGCAGCGGAGCGGCCGCGTATCCCATCACGCCGTCAACCAACATGGGGGTCGGCTTTCAGCAGTCGGTGGCCGATGGCGTGAGGAACGCCTGGGGCGAGCCTCTGGTTTTCTTTGAACCCGAAAGCGAACATTCCGCCGCGAGCGTGTGCGAGGGTTTCGCGCTGGCCGGAGGCAGGGTGACGAATTTCACCGCCGGGCAGGGCCTCATCCTGATGAAGGAAGTTCTGTACACGATCGCAGGCAAGCGCCTTCCCGTCGTGTTCCACGTCGGCGCGCGCGCGCTGACCGTGCATGCGTTGAACGTGCATGCCGGCCACGACGACGTCATGGGTGTTGCCGACTGCGGCTGGGGAATGTTGTTCGCCCGTAACGCGCAGGAAGCGGCTGACTTCAGCCTGATCGCGCGCCGCACGGCGGAGGATTCCTTCACCCCCTTCCTGAACATCCAGGACGGCTTTTTCACCACGCACACACTGCAAACGCTCGCCTTGCCCGAGGTCGATTTGATCCGGGCCTATCTGGCTTCGCCCAAAACATTGCATAATTTCCTGGATCCGCTCAATCCCGTGATGAGCGGAACCGTGCAAAACCAGGATGCTTACATGAAGGGCAAGATCGCGCAGCGCGCTTTTTACGACCGGATTCAGGGCAACCTCGAGCGCAACATGGCGGAGTATGCCCGCCTCACCGGGCGAAGCTACGGGCTTGTCGACGCTTACCGCATGGAAGACGCGGAATACGCCATCGTCGGCATGGGCTCCTTCATGGAAACCGCGAAGGCCACCGTGGACTGGCTCAGAAAAAACCGGGGCGAGAAGGTTGGCTTGGTTTCCGTCTTGTCTTACCGCCCATTTCCAAGCGCCGAACTTGCGGCGTTGTTGAAAAACACGAAGGTGGTTTCCGTGCTCGAACGGCTGGATGAGGCCGGCGCGCCAAGCAATCCGCTCGCGCGCGACCTCAAGGCGGCGTTATTCGATGCGCTTGCGAACGGAGCTGCGCCGCCTGAGACGGCGCGAATGCCGCTCGTGCAGCAGGGAGCCGGCGGCTTGGGCGGGCGCGACGTCAGGGTCGGCGATTTTCTCGCGATCGTGGAAAACATGAAGGCCGGCGCGAACGCAAAGTTGCGGTACTGCGTCGGGATACGGCACGCGGACAGCCTGGCGTGGGATGGGCCGGAGCCCGACGTCGCGGAGGCGGATTCATTTTCGGTTTGCGGGTATTCCATCGGCGGCTATGGCTCGGTCACCACCAACAAGATCATCGCGTCGATCTGCGCCGAGCTTTTTGAGCTGCAGGTGCAGGCCTTTCCGAAGTACGGGGCCGAAAAGAAGGGGCTCCCCACCACCTATTACTGCACCATCGGACGCAACCCCATCCGATGCCAGCAGGAGCTGCGCACCGTGGATCTCGTCGTGATCAACGATGCCAACGCCTTTCGCCAGTGCGACCCCCTGGAGGGCTTGAAGCCGGGCGGAACGCTGATTCTCCAGGGCAAACGGACATCGCACGAAACGATCTGGAAGGGGCTCCCGGCATCCGCGAGGAAAGCCATCCTGGAGAGAAATCTGAGGCTGTTCAACCTCGACGCCGCGGCCATCGCGCGCGAGGTGGCCTCGCTTCCCGGCATGCAGCAGCGAATGCAGGGGATCGTTCAGCTGGGCGCCTTCCTGAAGGTCACGCCGTTCGCGGCGGCCAGAAAAATGAGCGCCGAGCGCCTGATGAGCGGTGTCGAGAAGGTGATCCACAAGTACTTCGGGCGGAGGGGTGAAAACGTGGTGCGCGACAACCTCGTCTGCGTGAAAAGAGGTTTTGAGGAATTGGACGAAGTGCCAAGAGGGATCATGACGTGAAATCCAAAAAAAATCCGAAAGAAGATCCCGCGAGCAGCGCCGAGGTCGACGCGAAGTCGCGCGATTTGCGCGGGTTCGAGTCGGAGGTGCTGACCCCGTATCTTCAGGGCAAGGGCGATCACGAGGCCCCGGCTGACGAGAGAGTGGCGCGCTCGCTCATCCCGCCCATGACGGCCACGCGCCGCAGTTTTGCATCCGTGGCTTCCCAGTTTCCGCGATTCATCGCCGAAAAATGCGTGGCGTGCATGGAATGCGTCATCCAGTGCCCGGATGCCGCGATCTATGCCCGCGCCAATCCCGAGAAAGACCGGGATGCGGCCTTGAACCGCGTTGAAGACGCCGCGCTAAAGAGGGCGATCGGCCAGCGGTTCGTCAAAACCGCGAAATTCTGGAACGTGTTCGAAAAGAAGGGCCAGACGCCGGCGTTGTTTTCTCTCTGGATCGATCCCGATCAGTGCAAAGGCTGCGGCGAGTGCGCCAACGTCTGCGCGGAGCATGGCGCGCTCACGATGATGGCCAAGAGCGACGCGGAAATGGAAATCGCGCGCAAGACAATGGAGTTCGCCGAAAAGACTTTGCCGCAGACGCCGCAGGCGTACATCAACGAGCGGCTTTACACGGATCTTTTCCTCGGCGAAAAGGGCTGGATCTACAAAGGCGGCGCCGGATCCTGCATGGGCTGCGGAGAGATCACGGCGCTCAAGATGGCGCTTACCGCCACCGCCGCCAAATACGGAAGGGACATCGTCATCGTCGCCGCCACCGGTTGCAACTCGGTGTTCAGCTCGACGTATCCGTTCAATATCTTCAGCGTTCCGTGGACGAACTCTCTTTTCGAGAACGCTCCCGCCGTCGCGCTTGGCGCGCGCATGAGGCTGAACCAGGAAGGCAAGAAAGCGACGAAGATCTGGGCGGTGGGCGGCGACGGCGCGATGAGCGATATCGGCTTTCAGGCGGCTTCGCGCGCGCTGGTTTCTGGAGAAGACATCAACATCCTGGTCATGGATACCCAGGTATACTCCAATACGGGCGGGCAAGCCTCCAGCTCGACCTTCACGGGCCAGAGCGCGAAGATGAGCGCGCACGGGAAAGTGGCGCGAGGCAAGGTGGAGCGGCGCAAGGAGCTGGGGCTGATCGCGCTCATGCACCCTGAAGTCTTCGTGGCCCAGGTCTCGCCCGCCTATTACAATCATTTTCTCAGAGCCGTGCTGGACGCGGTCGACTACCCCGGCCCCTCCATGGTCATCGCGTACTCTCCTTGCCTTCCCGAGCATGGCATCGCCGACGACCTGTCGTTTGAAAGGGCTAAGGAGGCGGTTGTCAGCCGCGCGTTTCCGCTCTTTGTTTACGACCCCAGAAAAGGAAAGGCCATTCACGAGCGGCTCGACCTGAGAGGCAACCCTTCGCTGAACCAGGACTGGCACCAGGATCCGAAGATCGGCGAGATCCATGATTTCATCAAATTCGCGCGCGGCGAGGGGCGTTTTGCCCAGCATTTCGACAAGGAAGGCAAACCCGGCCCCGCGTTGCTTGTCGCGCAGGAAGATCGGGCCATGAATTGGCAGGTTCTGCGGGAACTGGCAGGGCTCAAGTAAGAGATTGTGGTTTGGAGTCAGTGATATAAAATGTGTTTTAGAAGCAAGAAGCACGAAAGGAGCGCGAACGATGGCCTATAAAATTCTTTCTGATTGCAATAACTGCGGGGCATGTGAGCCGGAATGTCCGAATACGGCCATCAGCATGGGTGCTGACGTCTACGTGATCAACGCGGACCTTTGCACCGAGTGCGTCGCCTTTCACGACACCCCACAGTGCGCGGCGGTCTGCCCGATCGATGTGTGCGTGACGGATCCCGCGATGGTCGAGACCGAAGAGCAGCTGCTCAAGAAAGTTCAGAAGCTGCACCCTGAAAAGACCATTCCCGGAACGTTTCCGTCGCACTTCAGGAGTCACTGAGACAATTTGCGCAAGCGACGGGAAAAAAAGTCACAAAAAGCGCGTCAACCACGCGGGATTGATGGCTTTTCGTTCGATGCTTGAGCTTGTTTTTCTTGTTCCGACCCTGCGTGCGTGGTACCGGTTGGCCGACTTAATTTCATATTTAAGGAGGTCAGAAAATGCGTATCCGTATTGTTCCCCTGTGCATCGCTCTGTCGTTTCTGGTGATCACGGTTTCCGCTTCCGCTAAATCGAAGTACCTCATGGAGTTCAAGGAAGAGTATTCCAAGGCGACCAAGATCGCGAAGTGCGCGCTCTGTCACGATGAGATGCCGTCGCGGAACTACTTTGGCTACGACTTCGAGAAGGCCAAGCACGACTTCGCGGCGATTGAAGCACTCGATTCGGATGGCGATGGCGTGAAGAACATCGATGAGATCAACGCCAACACCTATCCTGGAGACAAAGAGAGTCATTGAGGCGAGGGCCCGCTCAGTTACCGCTCCCGAGAAAAGCACGAACGATCGGTAATTTCTGCCGCCCGCACCGGTATGCTTCACGCGGAAAATTCCGAATGAATGTATTGAGGGAGTGCGGGTTAAATGGTGAATCGCCTGTTGAATGACTGCCGAAGCCGAGCCGCGATCGTGCTCGTGGCATGTATCGCGGTGCTTTCAGTCGGTTTATCCAGCTGCAGCAAGAATCGCCAGGGTGACGTGGCCTCGACAGCAAAATCGGGTTTTTTGTACCCGCACCCCGAGGACTGGTACGCAAGGCACGTCGAGAGTTACAGCAACACGAGCGCGGCAAGCGTGGCAAGTGCTGACAAGGCCACGCGCAGCTGTGGCGGCTGCCACGACAGCCGCGCGAAGGCGCGCGCGTTGAGCCAGTCGGTTTCTTGCGGCATGCGTTGCCACGACGAAAAACCCTCGACGGATCCAGGCCACGAAACGGGGACGGCTCCGCCAGCAAGGCCGGTTCGCAACAACGAATGCGCGTCCTGTCACGGCGGGATGGCCGCCGGGAAAACATATTCCCACTATCCGTTCACAGCCGGTATCTGCGGGGCCTGCCACGTGGCGCAACCCGCGCACCTCAGTGGAACCGATCGCAAGGCCGTGAGCACGGCTTCGACCCCCGAGTCGTGCTACCGCTGCCACTTCCGCAAGGATTCAAAGCCCGAGAAGCATGCCGCACTCGGCACGGAGAAGTCCTGCCTGCGCTGCCATGACCCGCACGGGTCGGAGAACCGGAACTTCCTGATCCAGCCCGTGAAGCAGCTCTGCCTGAGTTGTCATGACGGCGCCAAGCACGAGGGCAAATCGGTCCATGGAATTATCAATGACCAGACGAGCTGCGCAAACTGCCATAATCCTCACAGCGCCGAGCATAAGCCGTTGTTAAGGAAGCAACGGCGAGAGCTCTGCCTCTCTTGCCACGACAAGGAGATCCAGACGTCGGGCTCCAGTCCGCGCACGATTCCGAGTATCAAGAAGAAAGTCGAGGATGCATACGTTCATGATCCCGCGGCGGGGAAAACCTGCATCTCGGCATGTCACAGCCCGCACGCAGCGGCGTTTGACCGGCTGCTGCTCGACGCGTTTCCGGTGCCGAGCTACAACCGTTATGTGGAGGAGCCGAATACGTACGCGCTCTGCTTCGGCTGTCACGACGTCTCGATGCTCAACGCGACGGGCTCGGCCGGCGACACGAATTTCAGGAACCGGAGCAAGAACCTGCACTGGTTTCACGTCGTGGATGCGGCCGGCAATGTCAACAAGGAGATGGGCCGCAACTGTGTCGTCTGCCACGATCCGCACGGGGCCCCGCAAGCGCACAACATCAGGTCATCGTGGAAGATGGGAAATTCCAACATCAACCTCACGTACATTCCAAGCCCCAAGGGCGGGCAGTGCCTGCGCTCCTGCCACGAATCGAAGACTTACGAGCGGGATTGACCGGTAAGCTAGCCGCGCCAAGCAACGAGAGTTTTGCGTTCGCAGAAGTCTTCCATCGCATAGCGCACCCCCTCGCGGCCGAGGCCCGAGTCTTTCATCCCGCCGTAGGGCATGTTGTCGGCGCGATAGGTGGGAACTTCGTTGACGATCACGCCGCCCACGTCGAGCTCGTCGCCCGCGCGCCGGATGGCCTCGGCGCTCTCGGCGAAAACCCCGGCCTGAAGCCCGAAGCGCGAGCGGTTCACGGCGTTGAGCGCATCGTCGAAGTCGCGATAACGGTCAAGTGTGACGACCGGGCCGAAGACCTCCTCGCTGCTGATCTTGTGCTGGGGCTTGGCGCCCGCGATCACCATCGGCGTGATGACGTTCCCGTTGCGCTCACCGGGCAGGATGGCGCGCGCGCCGTCGCGCTTGGCTTCCTCGGCCCATGCCTGCACGCGATCGGCGGCGGCGGAGTCGATGAGAGGGCCGACCGTGACGCCGGTCTGGGACGGATCGCCCACCTTGAGCTTTCCGATCTCATCCAGAAAAAGTTTTTCGAACTGTTTCGCGACGTCGTCGTGGACGAACACGCGCTGGACCGAGATGCAGATCTGGCCCGCGTAGGCGTAGCCTCCGAACGCGCAGCGCGCGGCCGCGCGGGCGAGGTCGGCGTCGCGGTGGACGATGACGGCGGCGTTTCCTCCGAGCTCGAGGCAGATTTTTTTTCCGACGGCTTTTTGCTGAAGCATCCAGCCCACTTTGTCGCTTCCGGTGAAGCTTAAGGTCTGGATGCGCGGGTCAGCGAGCGCTTTAGCGATGATTTCGTTGTCCGCGCTCACGACTTGAAGCGCGGCGAGTGGTATGGCGTCGCGCGCATCCGAGACTTCGCGCGCCGTTTTTTCGAAAATTTCGGCGAGCAGGCCAGCGGCGCCCGGCGCCTGCGGCGGCGGTTTTATGACCACCGTCGCTCCCGCCGCAAGCGCGGGAGAAACTTTGTGGGCGATGAGATTGAGCGGAAAATTAAACGGCGCGATGGCGAGCACCGGACCGCGAGGAACCCATCGCGAAAAAGCCGGTCCGTACGCGCGTCCCGCGGCATCGAGATCGACGGGAATCAGTTCGCCGCCCAGCCGCTTGGTCTCTTCGGCCCCCAGCGCGAACGTGTTGACCGCTCGGCTGACCTCGGTATCCGCCAGTGACGCAGGCTTTCCGGCCTCCGCGACGATGCGTTCGACGAAGTCTTTGCGTCTCGCGGCGACCTGCTGCGCGATTCCGGCGAGGAGCCGGCTTCGCGTGTACGCGCTGATTTTGCGGTATACGCGGAATGCTTCGGCGGTCGCGGCAAGCGCCTGCTCCATCCGCTCGGAAGAGGCCTGCGCCGTTTCCGCCACTGTTCCGCCGTCGAAAGGCGAGAAAACCTCGCGCGTATCCGGGGAATCCATCCAGGAGCCCGCGATCCAGAGCCGGTGTTTTAAAACGGTCATTGGCTTCTCCTTGCTAACCCAATTCTTTCAAGCCCGCTTCGACGACCGCGAGGCCTTCCTCAAGCTGCGCGGGTTCGATCACGAGCGGCATGAGAAAGCGCACGACGTTTCCGTATGATCCCGAGGTCATCACGACGACGCCGCGCTCGCAGCAGAAACGAACGAGCGCTTTGGCGGAGTCGGCATCCGGCTCCTTCGATGTTCGGTCGTCGGGCCGAAGGCCCGCCGAAGGCTTGACGAACTCGATCGCCTGCATCGGGCCGATTCCGCGCGCGTCGCCGATGCGCGAAAATTTCTCGGCCCATTGGCGCGTGCGCTCTGCAAGCGTTTCGCCGAGCCGGCGCGCGCGCAAAAGCAGATCGCCATTTTCGAACATCTCAAAAACAGCCAGAGCCGCTGCGCACGCGACGGGGTTTCCGCCGTAGGTGCCGCCGATGCCCCCTTCGACCGGAGCGTCCATGATCTCGGCGCGTCCGGTGACCGCCGAGATCGGCATGCCTGCGCCCAGACCCTTGGCCATCGTGATGAGGTCGGGAACGAGGCCCAGCTGTTCCGAGGCGAAGAGAGTGCCCGTGCGGCCGAATCCGGTTTGGATTTCATCCGCGATGAGCACGGTGCCGTTCTTGTCGCAAAACGCGCGCAGGTGCGCTAGGAATTCTTTGGGAACGGGAATGAATCCGCCTTCTCCGGCGACCGGTTCGATGATCACGGCGGCGACGTTGCTGGCTCCGGCCTTCGCGATGACGTCCTCGAATTGAGCGAAGCATTCGCGCGAGACCTTGGCGGGATCGCTGGTGCCTGGCCAGCGGTAACAGTACGGATAGGGCGCGCGGTAAATTTCGGGATTAAACGGCCCGAAGTCCACCTTATAGGGCTTTTCTTTCGCCGTAAGGGTCATCGCCATGTACGTGCGTCCGTGAAATCCGTGTTCAAAGCAGATCACGGCCGGCCGCTTGGTGCGCGCGCGCGCGATCTTGACCGCGTTCTCGACCGCCTCGGCGCCGCTGTTGGCGAGAAACGTTTTTTTCGCGAACGAGCCCGGCGTGGCGCGATTGAGCTTCTCGCAGAGCCGGATGTAGCTTTCGTACGGCGTGACGTTGAAACTTCCGTGGACGAGCTCCGCTGCTTGCGCTTGAATAGCCTTCACGACGGGCTCCGCGGTGTGACCGGCGTTTACGACGCCGATGCCGGCCGCGAAGTCGATGAGCCTGTTCCCGTCGACGTCTTCAATAAGCGCCCCGTGCGCGCGCGCCGCGAAGATCGGCGTGATGTGAAACGGGCCGCGCGCGACGCTGGCGCGCCGGCGTTCCATCAGCGCCTGGCTCTTCGGACCGGGGATTTTGGTTTTCAGATCAATTGATTTTGCAGTCATGCTGTCCTTTCACCCGCGTCGCGCGACACGCGACGCCAAAAATCAGTACCAGCCGATCGGCGCTTCATCGAGGCTGACGTTCACCTGCTTGGTTTCAAGATACGCCTCGATGCCGTAAAGCCCCAGCTCGCGGCCCGTGCCGCTTTGTTTGTATCCGCCCCAGGGCATTTCGTTGAAAGTCGGGTGGTAGGTGTTGATCCAGGTGATGCCGGCGCGCAGCTGCTTGATCACGCGCAATCCGCGGTTGATGTTGAGCGTCCATACGCCCGCCGCAAGCCCGTACTCGGAGTCGTTGGCGATGCGGATCGCATCCTCTTCGTTTTTAAACGGAATCACCGAGAGCACCGGTCCGAAGATTTCCTCGCGCGCGATGCGCATCGCGGGCTTTACGTCGTCGAAGATCGTGGGTTCGAGAAAATTTCCGCCGGCGAGGTCTTTTCCTTCCGGGCGTTTTCCGCCGCAGACGAGTTTAGCGCCTTCCTGCACGCCGATCCTGATGTAGCTTTCGACTTTTTCCCGGTGCGCCGCCGAGACGAGAGGTCCCATTTTCACTCCGGGGGTGAGACCGTGCCCAAGTTTGATACGCGGGACTTTCTTCACCATCGCGTCGACGAGCTTCCGGTGGATCGATTCCTCGACGAGAAGTCTCGATCCCGCCGAGCAGACCTCGCCTTGGTTCGCGAACGCGCCGAAGAGCGCGCCGTCGACGGCCGATTCGAAATCCGCGTCGGCGAAGACGATGTTCGGGTTTTTTCCGCCGAGCTCGAGCGAGATTTTTTTCAAATTGGAGGTCGCGCTCTCCATGACCTTGCGTCCGGTGACGGTGCCGCCGGTGAATGCGACTTTGTCGACTTTGGAGCTCATCGCAAGTTCTTCGCCCGCGCCCGCTCCGGGACCCGTGAGGATGTTGATCACGCCGGCTGGAAATTCGCAGGCTTCGATCAGGCGCGCGAGCTCGAGCGCGGTGAGCGGGGTGAGCTCAGAGGGCTTGAGCACCGTCGTGCAGCCCGCCGCGATCGCTGGCGCGAGCTTCCAGGCGCACATGAGCAGCGGATAATTCCACGGAATGATCTGCCCGCAGACGCCGACCGGCTCGCGCAGCACGAAGCTCAGGGAGTTTGCCGGCACCTGCATCGTCTCGCCGTGAATTTTCGTGGCAAGACCGCCGTAGAATTCAAAGCAGTTGGCCGCGTCGGCGACGTCGAATTCGGATTCCGCGAGCGGCTTTCCGCAGTTTCGGGTTTCGAGCTCGGCGAATATTTTCGCTTCTTTGCGGATCGCGTCGGCGAGCTTGAACAGAAGCTTGCCGCGATCCTGCGCGTTCGTTGCGCGCCAGGGGCCTTTGTCGAAGGCGGCGCGGGCGGCGTCGATGGCGGCAGCGGCGTCTTCGCGTGTCGATTCAGGCACGCGCGCGATCAGTTCGCCGTTTGCGGGGTCGCGGATCTCGCGTGTCGCGCCCGAGCGTGCTTTAATCCACTTGCCGTTGACGTACATTTCGTAGTTTTTCATGACTGAAGCCCCTCCGTGCTGGTTCGACGCGAAGTTTATGCTTGGAGCCTTCAAAAAACCAGACTTCCTGTTTGACGCGGCGGGTGTTGCGGGGCTACGGCATGGAGTGTTACCCGGCGCCGGGGCTCAGATAGATCCCGATCAGGATCAAAATAATGCAACACCACTGCAGCCTCGTGATTTTCTCGTGTAGCGCTAGCGAAGCGAATCCCAGCGTGACCAGCGGGTACGCGCCTGTGAGCGGCGTCACGATCGAGACCGGGCCGTTTCGCGTGGCGATAATCACGGCCAGGTCGCCAGCGGCCATCATCCCCATCGGGAGAAACGAGCGCATCCACTCCCGGCCCGAATGCGTGCCCTTGCGGCCGTAGAGCCAACCGAACGTTCCCAGAGTGAGCGCGCCGCCGACCGTGTTGAAAAGCGCCAGGTTCGCTTCGCTCGCGCCCGGAAGGCCGTACGAATATTTCACGATCGTCTGCGCCGCGCCCCAGAGCACAAGGGCGAAGAACGAAAGCGGGATCCACCGCCTGTTCGTGACCTTCGCGTTCGGGTCGGGCGGCGCGTAGGAGAGGCCGATGCACCCGCTGATCACGAGCGCCACGCCCGCGTATTGAATCGGAAGCAGCGCTTCATGCAGGAAAAATCGCGCGAAAACCACGGTCAGGGCCGGGTACGCCGCTGAAAGCGTTCCAACGATCGTGATCGGGCCCGCGACGATAGACTCAAAGTACAGAATCCAGCCGGTACCGTCGAGAATGTACGCGAGAATTCCGAGCCACATGAAATGGCGGCCTTCGGGCGCGAGCACCGCGGGGTGGGGGTGCGTGAAAAAAAATCCCAGGTTCACCAAAGCTTTCGCGACGACGAAGTAAAGACAAAAGCGGGCGGGCGGAACTTCCGAGATCCACTTCTTTACGAGTCCCTGGCCGATGCCGTACAGAAAAAGCGCGGTGAGCGCGGGGGTGAGCCAGATGAAAGCCGAAGGATGCATCCTCTGATCAATTTCCTTTTGCCGCCGGCTTGTGCTCGGCCGCGAGAATCTGGCCGGCCACGCGCGAAGCCGAGACGAATGCGCCCGACGAATGCGAGTCTTCGGTGAAATCCCCGGCGAGATACACGCGGTTTTCGGGCCGGCGAATTTCCTCGGAGAGCTCATCAAACCGCGAACGGCCCACGGGCCACGCCGCGATCGCGCGGGGATGATAGCGGTAGAATTCGATCGTCTGGATTTCTTTCGAGAAACCCGGCCAGAGCTTGTCGAATGCAGTATGGATTATCGCGCGCACCTGATCGAGCGGCATCATGTTGAACGCTTCGGCCTGATCGCCGGTGGCCAACAGCGAGACGATTTTTGTTTTCGTCTGCTGGTCGGGATTGCCGTCGTAGATCACGCCGAGTGCCGAGTCCGAGAGAATCGGCAGAAACGAAACGCCATTTTTTGTCCAGAAACGCGACGCCTCGGCAGGAACGAAGACGTGCGCCTTGAAATACGCGCCGTAGCCCTGGCTTTCGATGGCCTGGAGTTTTTTCCGGGAGAGCGCGGGCTCGAACTGCACTTCGGAGAGCCTGTAGATCGGAATCGTGCTCACGACGTGATGAGCGCGGATCACGCCGCTCGTGTTCGTCGCCGTGTCGGCATAGTAAACGTCCACCTGGTTTCCGCTCGCAGAGACGACGCGGCTCACGCGCTTATTGACCGAAATCCGCTCAACACCGATCGTTTTAGCGAGCGCGCCGGTTAAAAGCTCGTTCCCTCCGACGACGCGGTAGCTCTCTTCGCCTTTTCCCATGAAGATGTGAAATTCCGCGATGCCGTCGAGTGCCGCGATTTGTTCCCAGGAAGTGCCGATCTCGCATTCGATCGAAATGCGAATCCACTCGGCCACTTTTCCGGGAAGCTTGCGGCCGCGCACCCAGCGCGCGAACGAGAGGTCTTTGAGTTTCAGAAGCTCGCGGGGAACCGGCTTGACGGATTTAAGCGTCTTCAGGATCGGTTCCACCGTTTTTCGAAATGCCTCGAACGCCTTGAGCTCGGCCGCGGAGAAAATTTTCTTCTGAAACGCGACGGAGTCCTCGCCCGCATCCAGCGTCGTGAGTTTTCCGTGCAGAACGATGCTCGAGGCGGCGAAGTCGTGGCGAATCGGCAGCCTCAAGTCCCAAAGAAAGTTGATCGCCGGGTTGCTTTCCCAATATTCTTCCATGCCCGAGTCAGCGTAGAGTTCAGGCCCATCGGCTCGCTGGTAATAGACCGTGCGCACGCGACCGCCGATGCGCGGCGTGAGCTCCAGGATATGATAGGAAATGCCGGCTTTTTTGAGGTTGTATGCCGTCGCAAGGCCGCTCAAGCCCGCGCCGATGATGACGACGTCGGACTTTTCGGGAACCTTGACGTCGCCGGCCGGACGATTAAACGCCGCGAAAATAAAAAGCGCGCCAAGCAGCAATACGGCGATACGAAAGGACTTGTAATTTCGCGAAAGAAACCGCTTCATAGGATATCCGCCGCCTCCATCAGACTGAAAAATTCAGGGGCTGGCAAGTTAAAGAAGGAGTTTTGTCATGATCACCAGCAAAATTCTCATCAACGGCGAATGGGTGCGCTCGCGCTCAGAGCAAACGCGCGACATCCTTAATCCCGCGACACTTGAGCGTCTGGGCACCGTACCCGAGTGCGGAGCCGAGGACGTCAACGCCGCCGTTGCCGCCGCGAAAAGCGCGCAGCGCGCGTGGTGGAAAACCCCGGGCGCCGAAAAAGCGAAACTCCTGCGCGAGGTCGCCGCGCGCATCCGCGGCAAAGAGCGCGCCCTCTCGAAGCTTATGACGCTTGAGAGCGGAAAGCCGATCTCCGAGTCGGTCGACTGCATTGAATGGGTTGCCGCGTGCTTCGATTATTACGCCGAGGTCACGCGGAGGAGCCATGGAAACTCCGTGCCGCCCGTGGCGCCGCACCAGGTGAATTTCACGATCAAGGAACCCTATGGCGTCGTCGCGGCGATCGTGCCGTTCAATTTTCCGCTGCTCTTGATGGCGTGGAAAGTGGCGCCCGCGCTCGCCGCCGGCAACACGCTCGTGTGCAAGCCGCCGCACCAGAACCCGCTCTGCAACCTCTTGATGGCCGAATGCTACGACGCGCTTCCGCCGGGCGCGGTGAACGTGGTTACGGGCGGCGGAGAGACGACGGGCGAGCTGCTGCTCCAGCATCCCGGCGTGGACCTCATCGCATTCACCGGGTCGAACAAGGTCGGCCGTCACGTCGCCTCGGTGGCGGGCTCGCAGTTGAAGAAAATCAATCTCGAGCTCGGAGGCGTCGACCCGTTTCTCGTTTTCGAGGACGCCGATCTCGACATCGCCGCGCGAGGAGTCGCGTGGGCGAGGCTCTTGAACGCCGGGCAGGTTTGCACTTCGTCCAAGCGCATCTACGCCGTGAAAAAGATCGCCGACGAGTTCACGAGAAGGATTCTCGAGTTCGTGGAAACGCTTTGCGTCGGTGATCCCGCTCAGCCGGATACCGATATTGGACCGCTGATTTCGGCGCAGGCGCTCGAGACCGTGGAAAAGCAGGTCGCTCTTTCGGTGCAGGAAGGCGCGAAGGTTCTCATCGGCGGAAAGCGTTTCCAGCCGCGCGGGCTTAAAGGCCACTTCTTCGAGCCGACGATTCTCGCCGGCGTAAGGCACGGCTCTTATCCCACGACCGAAGAGATCTTCGGACCGGTGATTTCTTTGACGGTGGCGCGCGATGCCGACGAGGCGATCGAGATGGCCAACGATTCGAAGTACGGCCTGGGCGCCTGCGTGTACACGAACAACCTGCGGTACGCGATGAAGGCGATGGAAAACATCAAGGCCGGCACGTTCTGGATCAACGATCCGCTCACCGATAACGATGCGGCGCCGTTCGGCGGAATGCGGCTTAGCGGCATCGGCCGGGAGCTCGGCGAGGAAGGGCTTGACGCGTTTCGCGAACCGAAGCACGTGCATCTCGATTACGTGATGGAAGCGAAGCCGTATTGGTATCCGTACAAAAACCGCGAACTTCCCGCGGAAGGGACGCGCGGAGCATGAGCGGCGGCATGAAAGGCGGCGCGGTGAAATTCGCCGTCATCGGCGGCGCAGGCGCGATGGGCCGGATCACGGTCACCGATCTCGTGAAAACCGGCGAGGCGGGCGATGAGATCGTGATCGCCGATTATGATCTCGAGAAAGCGGAAGCGCTCGCGCGGGAACTTTCCGGCGGGCGGAAAAGCAGCGCGGGGCCGCGCGTGTCGGCGGTCCGCGTGGACGTGAAAAAACGGGACGAAGCGGCACGTGCGCTTGCCGGCGCGTTCGCGCTGATCAACTGCGCGCAGTACCAGATGAACCTCGAAGTCATGGAGATCGCGCTTGCCGCCGGCGCGCACTACGTCGACCTCGGCGGGCTTTTTCACATCACGCGAAAACAGCTCGCACTCGACGCGCGCTTTAAGCACGCGGGTAAGATCGCGCTTTTGGGGATGGGCGCGGCGCCCGGAATCACGAATATCCTTTCGCGTTTCGGCGCGGATCGGCTCGACACGGTTCGCGAGATCCACGCGCGCGTGGGCTCGATGGACAAGACCCGTTACGAAAGCGCGCCGGCGCTCCCCGTGGCGTATTCGCTTAAAACGATCCTCGAGGAATTTTCTTTCGAGCCCGCCGTGTTCACCAAGGGCGAATTCACGTTCGTAAAGCCGATGTCGGGCGACGTTCCGCACCGCTTTCCGCCGCCGATCGGCGTGCGCCGGCCGATGTACACGATCCATTCCGAAGTCGCGACACTTCCTCTTTCGTTTCGCGAAAAGGGAGTGCGCGAAGTCTCGTTTAAGATCGCGTTTGACCCGCTGTTCGTCGATCGCGTGAAATTCCTGCGCGATTTCGGCATGGCTTCGCACGACGCGATCGAGGTGCCGAGCGCGCGCGACGGGGATGCGGGAATGATCCGCGTGCGCCCGATCGACGTCGTCAACAAGGTCGCGATGTCGCAAAAACCGGGCAGACAAGCCGGAAAGCTCAAGCAGTACGAAGTCGTGCGCGCCGTGGTGAAGGGAATGAGGAAGGGGGAAAAAGCCACGTGGATCGTGGACTGCCACACGGCCGGCATGCCGGAATGGGGAGTCGGTCTTGACATCGACACCGGCTCGCCGCCCGCGATCGCGGCACAGATGCTGAAATACGGCGAGATTCGCGGCGCCGGAGCGCTTGCGCCGGAGATCGCGGTCCCGCCCAAGCCGTTCTTCGAACGTCTCAAGAAACGCGGGATGAACGTGAGGGCAACGCGGAAGAGCGGGTGGGACTTTTCGGTTTAGAGAGCCGATCGCAATTTGGAGAAAAGTTCGGTGATCAGAACGGGTTTCGCGAAAACGGAGATTTTTTTCGATGCCCCGAGCTTTTCGAGGATCTGCACGGTCGAGTTTCGATGCAGGAACGGGCTGTAAACGATAACCGTATACGGCGCCGCCGAGTTCTTGTTGAACGATTTGAGCGCCTGAACCCAATGATCGCTGTCTAGGCCGTCGATATCCAGCACGACCGCCCGCAGTCCGCGCGCTTCTTCCACCAACACGTTGAGGATGATGTTGCGGACGGTGATTTTGAGATTTTCGGGAAGGCCGGTTTCAATGAAGGCCGCGAAGTACGGGTCGGCGCTCACGACTCCGATCGTCGCGCCGATCGCGGTGTCCGAGATGGGCAGTGCTGCGGTTCCGGCGATGGCGATCTTCATGAGGTCGCGCATCGAGACGACGCCGAGAATCCGCATTCCGCCGTACTTGTCGTTGGCGACGACGGGCAGGTGACGGAACCCGTATTTGATCATGATCTCCGCGGACTTTTCGAATTCCTCAGACTGGATCACGCGCACGGGCTTGGTCATGATCGCCGAGATCGGGCGTTCGAGCGCGTCGCCTTTGGCCAGGTGCTCGAACTTCATCAGGATGTCACGTTCCGTGAAAATTCCCTCGAGCTTTTCCGTGGCATCGTCGCTTACGATGAGGATCGATCCTACCAGCCGTTTCTTCATTTGGCGGATGCAGTCGATGACCGACGTGTTGGAGCGCATGACGGTCGCGGGAGAAGAGAAGATGTTGGATTTGCCTTCCGGCGATTTCGCAGCCATGGAGACAGTATATCTCAAAAAGGTGCCGACCTACTTTTCGTGGTGTGGCGCGACATAAAGGTCGGGCGCTTTTCTTTTATGTCGCGCCACACCACGAAAAGTAGGTCGGCACCTTTTCACTCGACGCGCTCAGACCGCTTCACGCTGCGCATGTTCGCGGCGAGGACTTTTTTGCGGATCCGGACGTTTTTCGGAGTGACCTCGATCCACTCGTCCTCGTCGATCCATTCGATGCACTGCTCGAGCGACAGCTTGCGGATGCCGGCGAGCGTGACGAGCAGTTCGGCGTGCGCCGCGCGGATATTGGTGAGCTTCTTTTCGCGGCAGGGATTGACGTTGAGGTCGTTTTCCTTGTTGTGCTCGCCGATGACCATGCCTTCGTAGACCGGCACTCCCGGGCCCACCATCAGCACTCCGCGGTCTTCAAGCCCCAGTAGGCCGTATTCGACCGTGTCTCCGGCGCGATCCGAAATCAGGGCACCCGTCGTGCGATGCGGGATTTCGCCCTTGTAAGGTTCGAAGCCCAAGAACCGCGTCGAAAAAAGGCCCTCGCCGCGCGTGACGGTGAGAAATTTCGAGCGCAGGCCCAGAAGCCCGCGCGACGGGATCGCGATTTCGAGGCGTACGCGGGGCTTTCCGTGCAGCGAGTGGTCGGCGTGCGGCTCGAATTTGATCAAAATGCCTTTCCTCTGCTGAAACATCCGCGTGACCTCGCCGGAACTCGCTTCCGGAAGATCGAGCACCGCGAGTTCGATCGGCTCAAGTTTCCCGCCGTTCGGCCCTTGCCGGTAAAGCACGACGGGCTTTCCGGCCATGAACTCGAAACCCTCGCGGCGCATCTGCTCGATCAGGATCGCGAGCTGCAGCTCTCCGCGCCCGAGAATGCGAAACTGGTCGGGCTGAGGCGTCTCCTCGAAAATCAGCGCCACGTTGTTGCGCACCTCGCGCAGAAGGCGGTCGCGGAGCTTGCGCGACTGGATGGCCTCGCCGTCTTTTCCAGAGAGAGGGGAGGTGTTTACCGAAAAAACCATCGCGAGCGTCGGCTTCTCGACTTCGATGCGCGGAAGCGCGACAACCGACTCGGCGCCGGCGAACGTATCGCCGATCTCGCAGTTTTCAATGCCCGCGACGACGCCGATGTCGCCGGGCTCGAGCTCTGGGATCTCGACCTGCTTTAAGCCTTCGAACGTCAATACCTGCGTGACCGTGAAATTCTGCCGCAGCGGCGCGCCCGCCGCGTTTACTCCGTGCCGGATCAGCCTTTGGCCCTTGCGAACCGCGCCCGACGTCACGCGCCCGATCGCAAGGCGCCCGACGTAATCGGAGTACGCGAGATTCGAGACGAGCATCTGAAACTCGGCGCTTTCGCTCACCGCCGGCGCGCGGACGTGATCGAGAATGAGGTCAAACAAGGGTTTAAGCGTTCCCTTGCGTTCGCCCGAGACGAGCGCCGGAATCGCGTTGAAATCCGTCGTGCACCAGCCCTGCCTTCCGCATGCGTAGACGATGGGAAAGTGCGCCTGCTCGTCGCTGGCACCCAGATCGAGAAAAAGATCGAAGGCGTGATTGACGACCTCTTGAGTGCGCCGACCATCGCGGCATTCGGGACGATCGACTTTGTTCACCACGAGAATCACTTTGTGGCCGGATCTGAGCGCTTTCTGCAGAACGAAACGCGTCTGGGGAAGCGGCCCTTCCGCCGCATCGACGAGCAGGATCGCGCCGTCGACCATCCCCATGATCCGCTCGACCTCGCCGCCGAAATCGGCATGGCCGGGCGTATCGACGATGTTGATTTTCGTGTCGCCGACGTGCACCGAGGTGTTTTTGGCGAGGATGGTGATGCCGCGCTCGCGCTCGAGATCCATCGAGTCCATCACGCGCTCGTCGACGGCTTCGTGGCTCTTGAAGCTTCCGGATTGCCGCAGAAGATGGTCGACGAGCGTGGTTTTGCCGTGGTCGACGTGAGCGATGATGCAGATGTTGCGCAGATTCATGTGATCAAAGCACCATAGTCGAGAACGGGGGGCTTGCAAAACCGTAATCTTCGCGAAAACGTCGCGGAAGGCAACCCGCGCGCGACGAAAGGCTCGCGAAACTGTTTTTCGGAAATATGGCGGGAAAGGGCGTGATCAAGGGCGTTCTCTCGGGCGTTCATGGAAAAGATTCGGGAACCGCGGAACTCAAGCTTGAGATGAACAAGAGAAAGAAATTCATTCACGTCACGTAGTAGTTAGCACATTCTTTCGATCATCTTCATTCGCAATCCACGGCTTCATGAACAGATCGGTAATATCGGGCTGCGAAAAGCTGAGCGTATGAGTTTCTCGTGTAATCAGAAGAAAATATTTGCGCGTAAGCTCGTTCATAACTTTTACGGCGTTCGTGATGTTTTCAAATTTTGGTGTTTCAAATCCACTCTTGTCTACGGCGTTATGGGACAAGATCTTATTCCGATACGCATTGAGTAACTTCATGGCCTTTCGTAGTGTTTTTATATCCAGATCCACTTGCTTCTTTGTCAGGACGACAGATCCATGCTCCGTGAGCCCGTCAAAGTCCTTATTCAGGCGGTGAAAATTCGATACATCCGGAGTTATCCCATTCGAGAAACGATCTTGGGGGTGTTCCTTGATCCATTGCTTCTCAGTGCACGGAGAGATCCCAACGTAGTGGTCGCGCGTAAGCAAAGAAGCTGACCTTCGCACATCAAGAAGAATCGCATACAGTGAGTAGATTTTCTTATCCTCGTCGACGAACTGATGATCAAACAGTCTGTTCAGACGAGCGATCAATTCGTGCGCAAATGTGAGATGAACAAAGTTCCAGAACTCATTGCGTTGCTCCGCCACAGGTGATTGCTCTACGATGATGTAAAATTGACTCCTTATAGACGCGTAGTGGTTGATAAAAGTTACTTCCTTCGCGATTGCGTCAATATGGTCGGCGAGACTCGACAGTGTTGATGGCCTCATGCCCCCAATCCGCTGTCGCAAGCGTCGAAAATGATACCTAATTCGATTCAATTGAGCTCCAAGAGTCAGAGAACTTTGCCCTATAGGTCGCCGCGGCGATCTTCCCAATTCAGGCCGATGGTCTTTTCTTTGAGCAGAAGCGGGCCGTAACCGGTTTCGATGGAGTCGATCAGGATTCGCGCTTTTTTTTGCACGAGCGCGCGCATTCCGGAAGCGGGTGTTGCCGCGTGAGACGGCGCAGTTAAAAATCCCAGCACCAAGAAGAATAAAACGTGTTTTTTCATAAGGTTCTCAAAGAGAAATCCTTTCAAGAACGTAGTTACGGATCTGCCTGGGCGACGCTAATTTCTCGTGTTTGCAAAATTCCCCCGACTCAAAGCCTTGTCTCACCAACGCACTGATTTCTTCTTCAGTGACGTCGGGCCTCTTCTTCCGAGCTTTTCTCAACAGGCGTTGAGCAGGCCGCGCTGAAGGTTCCATTAAGGAAAGCGCGCGGAGTTCTTTGTCATCCGTCAGCATTGCACCACTGGCGGCTCCCGCGAGGAAGAAGTAAGGCACGCCAACGACGGGAGCCAGCGGAACCAACACGACTGCCGGCGACAGCAATGCGATGGCTGCCCATGAACCATCGTCGAGCTGCCATTCGTGTTTTTGTCTCGCCGATTCGAGATAACGATTTACACAAGAGTCTGCGAGGGTCGGCTCGTCAGCCTGTGCGCAAACCGACGCGCCAGGATAGAGCGCGGAGATCAATAACATAAGAGCGGCTAGCCGTTTCATAGAGCCTCCGGATCAGATTTTTATTCTGAGGAGGCATACCACCACGATTAGCGCATTGCATTAATTTTTTGATTTGATGTGCGGGAAGTGGTGGCTGTGAGCCACCGCAGCCATGAATTCAGGAACTGCCGGAAAGTATTATAGAAATTTCCCGGGATGCTTATGGATGTTCCTGTCGTGTAAAAAAATCGGTTTGCCCTGACGGGCAAACCGATTTTTTTACAGTTAAACCGCGCGAACCGGAATCACACGGAAAAGATCGACGCCGATGAGGTGGCTTAGGCCGCCACTAATCCGTATTGTAAAGTAACTAAAAGCGTTGTAAACTATTGTAAAATAGGCGAATAACAATATGATATCTAACAATTATATAACCATAAAACAAGCCTGTGCATTACTCGGATGTACCAGGCCGACCTTGAATGAAAGGCGTGCGCGATTAGGGCTTAAGGAACGTACGATGGGGCGAGCGGTATTGTTCGACAAGATCGATTTCCTGAAAAAAGCGTACGCGCCTGAAAAGTTTCCGAAAGACGTGCTGAACTTCACGATGCTTGAGTGCGGATTCATTTCGGAAGTCACGATCGATGAGAATACGTTGGATCTCCGCTGTATCGGAAATATCGATGGATTCGGCATCATCGAGCTCTTCAGTCATGCGATTCACGTTCTCGACAAAAATGGGGCAATGAACTTGATCAACTCGAGCTCGAACGTCGACAAGGCGCTCTTTGAGGCCGGGTTTTTCACGGAGCTTGTTCGCAAGTATCCTGGGAAAGTCTTTTTCACGCAGAACGTGACCGGTTCCGGCGGCGAGGTCGAGGCGCTTATTCCCATCACTTATGTTGGATATAAAGGGGCGGAAAGGATCGCGCTCGAAAATGCGATCGGGAGGATGCGCGATTTTTCGTATCACGAAGATCTGTTGGGCGCGTTCTCTTGGATGATTGGCGAGCTTGCCGACAATGCCCACACGCATTCGAAAGGCCCTTGTCATATCCTCGTCACGTCGGAGAGAGACGAATTTCAACGGAGAGTATTGAAAATTTGCGTTACCGACAAGGGAGCGGGAATTCCCTTCACTCTCAAGAAAAACCCGCGCTTCGCGAAACTCAGCGACGAGAAGGCTCTTGTCACCGCCTTCAGGCCCCATGTAAGCGGATGGGCCGAAAAGTATCGGCGAGGAAAGGGCCTGTCCGATGTCGCGGCATTGACGGCGGGAAGCCGGTCGCTTTTGCGGGTGGAAAGCGCGGAGCTCGGATTATTCATGAATTTCTCGAATCTCGGGAATATCGAACGGTATCCGCCCAGCACGAGGGTTCCCGGGACGCGGTTCTGCATCCAATTGAGCGATGGCCCCGTCGAGAGAGTGTCTCGCGAAGAAATCGACCGGCTTGTCGAAGAAACGGTGGACTGAAAGATGAAAACGGTTGCGATGAAGCAGTTCGGCGTGGTTCTTAGCGGACGGGAATTCGGAAAAAATGCCGCGCGGACGATCTTGGAGCATGAACCGCCGATCACGCTCGACTTTACCGGAGTGGTCTCGGTGGGCTCTTCATTCGGAGATGAGGTGCTTTCCGCTGTCGCCGCGAAACAGAATAAGAAAATCGCGATTCTCGGCGCATCCTCGATGGTTCGCCGCAGCCTCGAGCAATCGGCGATGGATCACGGCGTTCAGGCCGAGTTCGCGGCCGGCTAAACCGCGCGAACCGGAATCACACGGAAGAGATCGACGTCGACCAAGCCCTTATCGGTGAGCTTCAGAGTCGGAATCACCGGAAGGCTCAAAAACGCCAGCTGAAGGAACGGCTCGGGGAGCTCGCAGCCGATCATGTGGCTCGCGCGATGAAGTTCGCGGAGTTTCTTTTCGATATCCTCGTGCGAATCGCCCGACATCAGGCCGCCGAAGGGGAGCTCAAGCCGCGCAAGCAGGCCGCGGTCGCGCGCGACGCAGAACCCGCCGCCGCAATCGATCAGGGCCGCGAGCGCGTAGCGCATGTCATCGGTGCGGTCGCCCACGACGATGAGATTGTGGCTGTCGTGACCGACGCTTGAGGCGATCGCGCCGCGAAACCGGGATCCGAAACCCGTGACGTAGGCGTTTGCCGGCGCGCCGCCATGGCCGTGGCGCTCGAGCACGGAAAGCCTGGCAACTCCAGGCGCATCGTGCGCTGTGACCGAACGATCGGTCAAGATGCGGCCCGCGCGCACGCCGATGACGTGAACCTGGCCTGGCGGGCCTTCAAGATCCTTCGCCTCGGGAACCGCGGCACGCACGGTGTTGAGCATGTTTCGCGGCATCGTTCCGGAGTGGCCGATCTCGCGCGCCGAAATTCCGCGCTTAAAAACTTCAGCGACCGCGCACGAGCGCGCGTCGTCCAAAAGAACCAGATCCGCGGCGTAGCCCGGCGCGATCGCTCCGGCGCGCGCAAGCCCGCGATCGAGGCCGTAATGGCGCGCAACCGTCCACGAGGCGCTTCGGTACGCGACTTCGGGTGCTACGCCGTAGCGAATCGACTGGCGAACGAGGTGGTCGATGTGCCCTTCGGTGGCGATGTCGAGCGGATTGCGGTCGTCGGTGCAAAATCCGACGCTCGTTGACGTCGAAAGCGTGAGCAAAGGAGCGAGCGCGCGCAGGTCTTTCGCGACGCTGCCTTCGCGAATCCACACCGCGACGCCCTTGGAGAGCTTTTCGGCCGCCTCAGAAAGCCGCGACGACTCATGGCAGCTCGTCACGCCCGTCGACGCGTAAGCCGAAAGCGAAGCGCCCGAAAGCAGCGGACAGTGGCCGTCGATGACTTTGTCCGAAAACGCCTCGAGTTTTCCCAGCATATTGGGATCTTTGTTCAAGATGCCGGGCACGTTCATCATCTCGGCAAGGCCAAGGGCCTTGGGATGCTCGCGCAAAGGCACGAGCTTGTCGGCCGCAAGTGTTCCGGCACCGTTGGTTTCAAGGTGCGTGGCCGGCACGCACGAACTCAGCATCACGCGCAGGTCGATCGAGAGTTTGGAAGCGGCTTCCAGAAAATATTTCAGGCCGGCAACCCCCGTCACGTTCGTGATTTCGTGGGGATCGCATACGGCCGTGGTCGTTCCGCGCGGAAGCACGGCTTTTTCGAAATTGTTCGGAATCAGGAGCGAGCTTTCCACGTGCACGTGCGCGTCGATGAAGCCCGGCACGAGCGGACGTCCGAGCGCGTCGATCACGCGACGGGCTTTCAGGCCCGGCTCATTGCCGACGATCGTGCCGTCGATGATCGCGAGGTCGCCTTCTTTCCACGTGCACGAAAACACGTCGAGGTAGCGCGCGTTTTTGATGATGAGATCGCAGTCGATGCGCCCCATCGCGGCGTCGATGCGGCGGCACAGGGTTGTGCCGACCGCGCCAGGTTTTTGCCGGCGCCGGATTCGCGGATTGCGCCGGCTGCTTTTCGCCAATGCTCCCGCGGGCCGTGCTTTTGCGCGTTTTGTGGTCTTTTTTTTCATGCCACCTCCGCCTTTAGCCGTTCGATCTCGCGCAGCGTTTTTTCCTCGTCGTATTTTTGGAAAATGACCGCCGCGAAAAGACAGAGCACGAATCCCGCGATGCCGCTCATCCGCACGCCGATGTCGTTGCCGCGTTCCTTTCCGAACGAGAGCAGAATCGTGAAAAGAATGATCCCGAACGTCTGCCCCACCTTCATCACCATCGTGCGCGCGGCGAAGTACATGCCTTCCTTGCGCACGCCGGTGGTGAGCATGTCGTGCTCGGCGATGTTGGCGAGGATCGTGTTCGGAAGAATTCCCAGGAACGCGAACGGAAGGGCCGCGACCATCATCGTGATGACCGCCTGCGTGTAGGGAGCGAGCGGCACGCGTCCCAGAAAAAACACGAACGCGAAAACCGCGGCGAACACGACGAACGCCGCCTGGATGAGTTTTTTGCGGCTGATTCTGCGGCCGAGATAATTGACAAGCGGGTAAAACGCGAACGACGTCGCGAGCAGAATCATCATCAGCACCATGAGAGCTTCTTCCTTAAGGCCGAGCAAAACCGTGATGTAGTAGAGCATGCCGGTCGTGACGATGTTCAAGCCCGTCCAGTAGACGCAGTCGGAGGCCACGAACTGCAGAAAGCACGGGTTCTGAAACGTCGTTTTGAGCGAAAGCCACACGGGCTGATGCATTTCGCCGGCGCCGTTCGTTTTTTGCCGGTGTCGCAGGGACGAGGAATGCTTTTTTTCCGACACGAATATGATGGGAAGCGCCATGCAAACGGCCGCGATTGCGCTTAAAAGCACGATCGCGTACTGGAGGCCGTGCGAGCGATCGACGCTCATTCCCCGTTGAAACGCGCCCGCGAGAACCGGCGCCATCGCGGCGGTGAGCGAGCTTAACGCGTAGGCGAGCGAGGTGAACGTCGCGAGGTTCAAACGCTGCTTTTCGTCGTGCGTGACTTCGATCAGGAGCGCGCTGTGCGGGATCGCGTAAAGCGAGAACGCCGGGTAAAAGACGGTCTGCATCGCGATCAGCCAGACCAGGTTTCGCGTCGAGGAAAAATCGTCGAGCGGCATGAACATCAGCGCGCACGTCGCGGCGGCCGGCAAAAAACCGATCAGCATGAAGGGGATGCGCCGTCCGCGTTTCAGGTGGCTGCGATCGCTGAGCCCCGCGATCAGGGGGTCGGTGAACGCCTCGAGCACCCGTCCGGCGGCGGCGATCAAGACGATGGCGTTCAGCACCCCGAAAAAACGCGCCTGCGTGATGTATTGCGGGATGTTGGCGGCCTTCGGCGGAAGGTAGAAGTACACCATCAGCGTGTAGATGACGTGCAGAAGTGTCGCCCAACCGAGGTTTCCGGCGGCGTAAGCGAGCTGTTGGGGCAACGAGAGCGGTTGTGCTTCGTGTTTCACTGACTGCGATTTTCCTCGGAAAAGCGCAAAGCATCAATCATTTTTGCCACGGCGGCGCTAGAATGGGTTCATGAGCTTGGCTTGGATGCGTCGTCGCTGGCTTGAGATCGCCATGTTTCTGGCGTCGGGATGGATTTTGAGGGAAAGCGTGCACGGGTTTCTCGCAAACCACGTCAAACCCCAGCTCCTTAGGGCTTTTGATGGCAGCCTTGCGCACTCGCTCCGCGAGTGCGCCGTGCCGCTTTCGGGCGAATGGGACATTATCGTGAATTTAAAGAAACTCGGCGCGCGCGATTATCGCGTGACCCACGAGATTCGCATCGACGACGGCCATTACCAGCGCGTGACCGAAGGCGCATGGCCCATGCGCGCGAACGCCGAGTCGCGGTTTCTGATCGGGCTGCGCGGCGAGGAAGACCGCATGCGCGAGGCCGGCTGCGAACCCGTATGGAAGGCCATGGACGGGAAAAAGGAGGGGAAAATTGTTATTGCCGTTTGCGGCCGTTAGTTTTTTTCTATTTTCCGTCGCGGGATGCGGGTTGTTCTGGTTTTTGGCGCCGCAGGTCGCTCCGCTGTCGCTGCGCAGGCCATTCTGGCTCGTGCGGAGCGGGCCCGCGCGAAACCGCGTCGTCGTCGGCGCGCGCGAGGTTTTTGTCGCATGCGCGCTTGGCTTGGCCTTCAACCACCTGCTCGTTCTTGCCGGACTTCCGCTTAAATTCGTGTGGACCCTGACTTTCGTGCTTGGCCTCGCGGGCTTCGCGCTTTTCGCGCGAACCGCGCGCCGCGCGCAGGCCGAAAAACCAGTCGAGGCCGAGACATGGCTCTGCGCGGGAACCATTCTCTGCGGTTCGGCGTGCATCGTGCTCATGTCGTTCGCGAACCAAATCTTCGACTGGGACGCGCGCTCGATCTGGTTTTTTCATTCGCGAATTATTTACTACGCCGGCGGGTTTTCGCGCGCGTCGGGCTGGTCCGATCCCGCGCTCTCTTTTGCTCACATGGATTATCCCAAGCTCGTCGCGGCGCTCGGCGCCGAGCTCGCGAGCTTTGCGGATTTTTGGAACGAGTATCTTCCCAAGGCCTCGCTAGGCGTTCTTTTCGCGGCCGCCACGGCAGGCTTTCTCGGTTTCGCGCGCCAGGGGTTTCTTTCGCTCCTTCTTTTCGCGATTGTGTGCGTGTTTTTTCAAAATCTTTTGTGGAATGGCTACGTCGACTCCTATCTTGCGGTCTTCACGCTTCTCGCTCATTTGTATCTCGGACGGTTTCTTGTCGAGGGCGCGCGCGAGGATCTTGAGGCGGGCCTCGCGGCGCTTTTTCTTTTGCCCCTGCTTAAAAACGAAGGAATGCTGATCGCGCTGATTTCCGGAGCCGCGCTTCCCGTCTTTCGCGCCGTCGCAGGGCGCGCGCAACGGCAGCGGGCGGCGAAGGCGATTTCCGGCATGAAAATCCGGCTAGCACTTCTCGCCGCGCCGACGCTTCTTTGGTTCGCCGAAAAATCGGTCCTGCATCTTAAAAGCGATCTCTCGCCCACGCGCGAGTCGCTCGCGGCCGCGGTCGTGAGATTGCACGATTCCGGAACGGTTCAAACGGTGCTTGGCGCGCTTTATTCCAACGGAGGGCTTTGGCGGCTTGTCTGGCTCTTCGCGACGATGCTGGCGTTAGCCGCGGTGGATCCGCGTTTTCACGTGAAGGCGAGCGGCCCGATGGCTGGCGTCGTAAGTCGCGCGCGCCACGCCTTTTCGCCCGCGGTCGTTTTTTCGCTTGCGTGCGCGGCGATTTATTTCGGGGCTCTCGCTCTTGTCTATTTGTTCACCCCGCACAAACTGAGCTGGCATCTCGGGACGAGCGCCGACCGCACGAGCTTCGCGGTCTCGATGATGGTGCTTGCAGCGACGTTTTCGCTTTTGGTCCCGCGAAAGAGGTGAGCGGCATGAATTCGCGCAAAGATACCGCGATTCTTCTCGTCGCCGGAATTCGAACAAGACCGTGGCTTCGACTGAGAGGGAGTTCTCTGCCTACTGAATGTCCATCGCTTTTCCGCGCGGGATTTTTCGGGCTAAAATGGACCTGATGAGAGCGGAATTGCCGCGGATCGCCGGTCTATTGCTGCTTTTTCTGGTTGCTTGGCCGTCAATGGCCCAAAAAACAGCGCCCCAGAAGACGAAGAAAATCTACATGTGTAAATTCGCCTGCCGCTCCAAAGAAAAAATCTGGGAGAGCAAAGGGCAGAGCATCACCTTCAACTGCCTTGATTTCGGCGCGGGCTGTCCGTGCCGCTTCATCTTCAGTTTTTACGGCTGGGAAGCGAGGCAGCCCTACCGCAACAACGTTTCCATCAGCGTCGATCGCAAATGGGCCTACAGGCGCGATAACACGAAGCCGGGATCGACGCACAAGTTCGTCGAAAAAGGCATCCGCTTCGAGTGCCGTCCGCAAGATCCCGCGGCACCCGTCTGGACGATCGATGAGCCGGTGCCGGACGGACCCATCGCCCCCGTTCAAGGCTCGACGACGGCGCCTATGAACACCTCTCGCCCCATGAAGTGAGTTAAATCGTTCCGATGCTAAGAACCTTACGGAAAATCGCGGCAGCCTGCGGGGGAAAGCTTCAACTGATTCTGGAGCCATCCCGCAAACGCGACCGCGCGGCCTAAGTTTTCCGCGCTTGAAAACGCCGCGCTCAAAAATAAGCACGGCCACGGAGATAGGCCCCGCAGCCGCGCTTGCATTTCCTTTGCTTTAAAAATCAGTGATCGCTCGGGTCACTAGGCAGTTCCAGTCCGCTTACGATGGCACAATATAGTTGCTGAGCTATTGAAGCCTGATAATCTGGGCAGGAGGGGCCTTGCTATGAAATTTTCGATCGGATTTATTACGGGGTTATGCGTGTCACTGGTGGCTACACTTTGCCTTGCAGGAACTAACGATCGAGGGTTCTTAGTAAAAAAGAAAAAAGACGCCTACATCGATTGCCGAGTTACCGTGACAGATAAAAACGGCAAGATATTAAAAGGAATCGCTTTTAATACACAACAAGTCACAAGCTGGAAAGGTGCTCAGGCAGGCTCCAGGTTTCCCGCAATTGGTGGACGCCCGCTATTCCTCAACGAAAATTATGGTCTTCTTTGGATGAATGAAAATTTTAGCGCAAAGCGCGAGGCAAATTTAATTCAGCGCCTCCTAAAAAAAGATAAAGTGACTTTTAGTGAAGATGTCACCGTCGCGCTGACAAAACCATTCAATAAAGGTGCTTTTGATAATGAGATCGCGCACGCTGACGAACTGCAGATGGTTTCGCGATCGCCCGTCAAATATGTCAAAGTCAGCGCTACTGCCAGTGGTGGAAATCCAAAAAAGACGTACGTTCCAGAGCTAGATGTTTATGTTGCTTCAGTTTGTGACGTTTATGTTCCTGGAGCGACGGAAAAGTCGGCATCCGCTGGCGACAACCCGGCCGTTAGTGATGCAAAAGCTAAATCCATCAACGAGTCAGCAGGCGGTTCTGCGACTTCGACAAAGGATGCCCCCTCTGCCGGCGTACCGAAGTAACCGCGCCCACTTTAGTAATGGTTGCCACCGGCCTAAGTTTAACGAACCGCCCCTGGTGGCGGTCCGAGAATATTCGATACAGTGGAAGAAGCTAAGGAAAACTAAAGGTCGAGCTGGCACTTGATCCGCGATTTCCAGGCAGAACGGGAGCAATTCGCAATAATTCAGGTTTTGAGCTATACTGCACCTATGAGTTCGGAAATTAGAAATGTGCCTGGATATCAATGGATTGTGGCCGACGCCGATCTTCTCGGCGGACAGCCGACGGTGAAGGGAACGAGGCTTTCGGTTTCCCATATCTTGGCCTGTTTGGCGGAAGGCATGACTGGCGATGAGATCGCCGAAGACTACCCTGGCTTTCCGCCCGAGGCACTTCCCGAAATCTTGAAGTTCGCGTCCGAGCAGGTCGAAAAATTCGGTCCCGATGCTGCTGCTTGACCACAACCTTCCGCATCAGCTTCGCGATTTATTGACTGAGTTCGGTGTTGAGGCTGAGAGTACCCGGTATCGCGGCTGGGAGACGCTTCGCAATGGCGACCTCGTATCGGCTGCTCATTTGGCGGGATTCAAAGCGATCATCACGCGCGATCGGAAGTTTGCGGAATCCGCAGCCAAAGCGCTCAAAAAATTTCCAGAAATGGCGATCGTTATCGTTCGGCTAAACCAACGCGGTTGGCGCACCTACCGGGAGGCGTTCCGCGCGGCGTGGGTTGCCGCGCCTATCGTCCCACAGCCGGGCAGGGTGAGCGAATGGCCATGACTACATAGGCTGAACTGGTCAAAGACTCTGATGCGATCCCCTTCGCCGCTACGAAAGGGCCGAGTATGATCGGTATGAGCTAAGAACCCTGCGGAAGACGCGGCAGCCTGCGGGGGGAAGCTTCAACTGATTTTGGAGCCCTCACCCAAACGTGACCGCTCGGCTTAGGTTCTCCGCGCCGGAGACGCAGCCCTAAAAAATGAGCGCGGCCACGAAGTCGGACTCCGCAGCCGCGCTCGCATTTCTTTTGCTTTAAAAATCAGCGGCCGCTCGGGTCACTAGAACTTGAATTACTATTTAACGTATTTGCAATGAATGATTAAAAGCTCATTGTATTTTTCATTGAACGCGTCAATGAGTTGCTGACCATTTGCTTTTTCCAAATATACTTTCAACCGATTAAAATATTTTTCATGAGATTCGCTAATCTTTTTCTGCGGAAAATCAGATGCATCGTAGAAAATTTTAGTCGCGAGAGAATTCCTATTAATTGAAAGTGTCACTTCACCATTCCCAGAAGTTGATGCAATAGGACTCCATGTTGCATCAGGACCACCACTTTTTCCAACTGTAATGGAAATCCCATTTTCTCCCTTTTTTGCAACATACATGAAAAGTCGATCAACAAGAGCCATATATGTATCTTTATCCGATGAAGATTTTCTAAAAGTATAAGAGATATCGGGGAGCTGCTCAGAGTAGAGTTCGGCTTTATCAGTACACCAAATTTCATCTGCAGAAGCGGATGCGATTACTAAAAAAGAGAATGCTATCATCAATAAATTTTTCATTTGTCCTCGTTTACAAATCTAATGTCTTACGAGCGATTCGCACTCGCGATCCGTTCGTGTTTCCGCGCAAACTTCTGACAGCCACAGCCGCAAAAAATGCATCGGTTCAGCAAACTATAAAGCGAGTTTCATGCCAGAAAGCACATACGAGGTAAGCCGTTATAGACGGCCTGAGGCCGCCAGGGTGTAAAGGAGTTTGACAGATGTTGACCCGGCGGCGTTTTTTTGCAAACAACATCGGGAATGTTTTCAGACTTCCGGCGCCTCCGGCCCGCGCCGGATCGGATCAAGACTTTTGTCCGGGCCGATTTCAACTCCCGCGATGGCGGTCTTGTGTTCGGCGACGCCAGCGGGTTTCGCCGCGTCTTGCGTGCCATAGAGACGCTAACGAAAGCGCTTGAACGCATGAGTGGCTACTGACAGGGCACAGTGCCCTATGTGCAAATGTCAATTTTGTTGGGTTTGAGCAATGCAACGTTTGATCTACGGTGAATTTCGAACAAGTTGACATTTGCACACGAGCCGGCCTCCTCTTTAAGTGGGAGGGAAGCGTTGGATAGGGATTGGCCACTACGGTCGTCGCATCCCGCTCCTCCCTGCGTGGCCTCTCCTGCGAAATCTAGAAAAGGCATCCTGCCTTTTCTGCGGCACGCAAAGGGCTCAAATTATCGCCCTTTTCGCGCCGCCGATTTCTTCGATTCAATCCCTATCGACTTCCCGTCCATTTCTTTCCAAAATCGCCTCCAGCGAAGAAGCCGACGACGTTGCGACCAAAGCGTGCGTGGGTGCACGCTGCGGGAGCAACGAGGAGGATGATGACGCTGGGGGCGATTTTCGAAAGAAATGGTTGCCACCGGCCTAAGTTTAACGAACCGCCCCTGGTGGCGGTCCGAGAATATTCGATGCAGTGGAAGAAGCTAAGGAAAACTGAAGGTCGAGCTGGCACTTGATCCGCGATTTCCGGGCAAAGCGGGAGGAACATCCAGCAAAAACGGGACTTGTTTATATTAGCGTATATGCTAATATAAAAATGAGGCGGCGACGTGGCTAAAACAACTGAGATTACCAGGGTCGCTTACGACGGCGCGGTTTTCCGGATCGAGTTTTACGTGAAGCAGTCAGGGGAGGCGCTGGCAGAGGATTGGCTTGAGTCCCAATCCGAGGCCCTTCAAGCCAAGTTCGCCGCATTGTTCGCCTGGATGGGAGATCAGGGCCGGATTTCCAACGAAAGGAAATTCAAGCATCTGACGGATTCGGACCAAATCTTCGAGTTCAAGGCGGACGACGGGCGCATCCTCTGTTTTTTCTTCTACGGAAAGCGGATCATCCTGACTCACGGGTTCCGTAAGAAGGGGGACAAAACGCCTAAGGGCGAGATCGCCCGAGGCGAAGCGCTGAAACGGGAATTTGAATCGAGGACGGGACGATGAAAAACGCAAGAAAGCTCAAGAGCTGGATCGACAAGAAGCTGGAAAATCCGAGGTTTCGGAAGACCTTTGAAGAGGAATACGAGAAGCTTTCGCTTGGGGAACGGCTGGTTCGCATGCGGCTCGCGGCGGAACTCACTCAGGCGGAGCTGGCCAAAAAAGTCGGCACCACCGCCTCGGCGATCAGCCGCTACGAAAGCGCGGAGTATGATCGGTATGAGCTAAGAACCTTACGGAAAATCGCGGCAGCCTGCGGGGGAAAGCTTCAACTGATTCTGGAGCCCTCGCCTAAACGCGACCGCGCGGCATGAGTTCTCCGCGACTGCGAACGCCGCCCTCAAAAATAAGCGGCCGCTCGGGTCACTAGGGTTATTCGTTTTTGCTAAAGATGTTAAGCTGGACGCCGTTGATCATAATTGGCTGCCCACTTCTGCCCTGCACTTCGTATTTCACGAGAAAACCGGTAGTCCAATCCCGTGCCTCCACATAAGCATGATTAGGCTGAATGGAATCATCGCCCGAAACGGTCACGCTGACCTTCAGGGTCGCTGCGGGATAGTTGAATGTTTTCTTTACGTCGATAGTCTTCGTATAAATCTTGTCGCTTGTCGCAACATCGCTGATGCTCTGAAAATCGGAAGGCCAATTCAAAGAATCTATATTTACTTTGAATTCAGCAGCTACAGCCGATAGCGAAACGATCAGTCCGCAAACAGCAGATACCAACATCAAACTGGATTTCTTCATATTCACCTTTCATCAGACCAATGGGCGTGTTGAAAAACCCATTTTGACTTCGATGTTTGCACTCGTCACGGCGATGTCCGCGAGATCGAGTGTTGTTTTCAAAGCACGCGCACTTTATTATAATTGACGCTTAGTGTCTAGTAATTAAAATATACTAATAATATCAATAATTTATATTGAAATTCGGTGGATTTCTGAGAAGCTTTTCGTATGCAAGGAAAACTGAATTCGCAACCCCACTGCAATCTTGCGTACCGGTGGTTCTGTCATCTCGCGCTTGAGGATGAGGTTCCGGATCACTCAAGCCTGACACGGATTCGCGACAGACTGGGAGAGGAAACTTTCAAGACGCTTTTCGAGAAGATCATCGATCAATG